>NZ_CAWPKR010000037.1:0-283309 GCF_963888765.1 Vibrio sp. B7 | reverse complement strand
GGAGGAGAATCAATGAGAAAACTGGCGCAATCCGAACACTTAGAGTAAAAATAGGGAAAGAGAAAAAGTGCTGGTTAAGGTGTTCGGAATAAACCGAAACAAGCGTTCGCAATCACCGAAATACGCACTTATTGCCTTAGAAAAACAGGTCGCTGAGAACGGTATCATTCTAACGGACGAGCAAGTTGCAGCCTTTGAGCGCAAGAAACATGATGACGAGGCTTGTGGTGAGATTGAAACAGCGCACCCAGGCTATCTCGGGTCTCAAGACACGTTTTATGTCGGCAACCTTAAAGGTGTTGGACACATCTATTAGAAGACGTTCGTTGATACCTACAGCAAAATCGCCTTCGCTAAGCTCTACACGACAAAAACACCCATCACGGCTGCTGATATGTTGAATGACAAAGGTGCTCCCGTTCTTCGAAGCACATGAGCTGCCTATGCTCAGGATCGTGACTGACCGAGGTACTGAATACTGTGGCCGTGTTGAACAGCACGATTACCAACTCTATCTTGCCATCAATGATATCGACCACACGAAAACGAAAGCGATGTCGCCACAGACAAATGGTATCTGCGAGCGCTTCCACAAGACCATATTAAATGAGTTCTACCAAGTGACATTCAGAAAGAAACTGTATGGTTCAATAGAAGAGTTACAGAAAGATCTGGACGAATGGATGGACTACTACAACAATCATCGTACCCATCAAGGAAAAATGTGCTGTGGCAGAACGCCAATAGAGACATTAGAGGATGGGAAATCAATCTGGGCTGAAAAGAATCTAGCCCAGATATAATCTGACAGGCACCAAGTCGAAAAATGGGTAACTGTCAGATCAGGTCTGAATTAGTACAAGTAAAACAATTCTTTTAGTTCTATTTTCTGATGCTTTTTGCGTAACATATATTATATGCCATGTTTCTTACTTGAGATGTTAATGGATTTTATTAACTGTCTATTTGTTTCGCGCAATTCAGCAACTTGATTTTGTAGAGTTTGGTTTTCGTGTCGTAACTCAGCCAGTTCATCAGATAGATTTTTGTGAGATTCAATTAGAGTGCAACCAAGTAAGGCTTCAGCAATCGCAACGTAATCGTGATTTCTATCAGTCTTAATTTGGTTCTTAATCAACTGGTTTTCCTTCCGAACCTCCTCTGCTGTTTTCCGGCGGGATACGGTAGATTGACGCTTTACCTGAGCTAAAGCGATTAATTGCTCGGTGTGGTCTGTGATCCACTTATGAAGATCTGGATTCTTCCGCTTGCTGATATTACTTTTGTCGCACTTAGCTGCAGATGCAACTTCCGAAGCAACTATCTTGCGATCTTTTCCTTCAGAAGTTTGTCCTGATTCGATTGCGGCTTTTTTGGCATCGAATTGTTTTTTTGCTTCTAAATAAAGCATTTTTTGAAGTGGAGTTGCAGAGGCAAGCCAATCAGGTTCATGTAGGGAGGAACTGCTCTTTTTTTCATACCTTAAAAGTCTACTCATCATCCATCGCCTTTAATCGAATCTCGCCTGTTCTAATATGTTTTCTGCTTGAGTCTGCTAGACGAGATAGCTCTGCAGGCAAAGCCTTGATAAATTCCTCGTGGGCGATTAGAGAGCGTTCTATCCCATTTCTCTGTAATTTGGTGTTACAGCTATGTGGGCAGCTACCGCATATTTCAAAAGAACGAGATTCTTCAACCATTATCATGCCTAGGTCTTTATTCCAACATTTTGCCAGACTCTCTTCATCTTTCCTAAGTAAGCAGTATCCCCACTCATCAACGGTAATTATGATACTCTCAGTTAAGCTTGCTAGCACAAAGTCAAAATCGTCGGTTGAAATAAGAAGAGCTTTTCTTAATTCATTTCGAGCACGTTTTGCCGCAGGACCATAAAAGCCTGATAAGGATTCATCACGGCTACCAATTCGACGTAAAATATCTTCGATATAAGCGAGTTCTATATCATCACGTTCACGTTCACGAAGTGCGTCTTCGTAATAAGATCTAATGAAATTGTCGGAATATCGATGTCTGAAGTGCTCAGTAATTAAATCTATGACTGCACCATCAAATCGACGAATGGTATATTCTGCCCAAAGGTGTCTTGCTTGGTGGGGCGTGGTTGTATTGTGGATTTTGGCCAGTTCGGGGTGTTGCTTGATAGTTTCACTATAAAACTTATCAAATCCGGATCGAATGGTAATATCTGGATGTTCTCCCCAAATTTTCTTGTCTAATATCTCGGAAAGTTTTGGCATTCTTTTGTTCTTACTAACAAAGCTGTGGGTCCTGAAAGTTCTGATAAATACAGGTGCGTTCTCTGAGACTTTATCAACATAGGAGCACTCGATGAGGGTGTCAACGGCAAGCACTGCCATGCTATGAAGATATCTTGGTGATTTTATCGAATGGTTCGTCTTGTGTATTTCATTGCAAAATTCCCAAGTACCATCAGGCAGTTTTTGAAAATCATTCGCCTTAAAGGTAACCCACTCACTTAGACGGAAGCCGCTCAAGACTAATAATATGTAACTTGCTGCATTGTAGAGTTGAACCACAAAATCACCCAGATTCCCCTCTGTAAATAGGTCTGGCGATTCTCCATCGAGTTTTTCTTCTAAGAGATCTTTAAGCTTTCTTATATTTTTCTTGCGTGGCCCTCTTGATGTTCCAGATCGAGGACAATTTCTGTTTTCTGGGAATAGATTTTCCCTTAAAGATAATATCGTAGTTGGATTTGTAGGTTGGTTTTCCCTCATGAAGTTGTAGAATGCTCTTGCGGCATTAGCTCGTTTCGACTTTAGTAAGTTTAACGCATGAGCCAATACGACCATTCCATTTTCGATAGGGATAGTTCCAAAAGTTCCGCCTTTCAGCCACGTAGCTAAAGTCGTACCAGATTGCTTTAGGTATGGTTCAAGAATAGCACCCGTAAATTGTCGAGTAACAACTACCCTTAGGCCGTCTATGATTGCTGAACTAGTGAAATATTGATATGAACGGTACAAGATATGCCTATAACCCTCTTCCTGACCATGATGTTTGACGCACTGATTACCGTCCTCATCTCTATATGTCATCACCTCCTTAATAAATTTAATAATATCTTTTTGGGTCCATCTAGATAAGGGTATGGTGGGGTTATTAGATTCCCAATACTCACAAAACCCCCGTAATTTGTTAATTATAGGATTCCAAGTTCCCAAATCACTAATTACTATTTTTTGTTGTGCATTAACGTAACCATCAGCACGTTTGAGGATAAATGACTGTGCCCAAACAATTTTATCATCGCTACATTTCCACTCCAGAAAATCAACTACCTTTATTTTTCCATCTTCATCCTCTAGGCACCAGAGAGGATCTCCAAAACTGTTTCGATATTGATTTGTAGAGGCGTTGAGATCAAATTGATTTGTTTTACTATGTTGATCAAAAATCATAAATTCTCCACAAATATAGGTGGTGAGGGAATTGCAAATTGTTCCAACAATTTCTTACCTTGTTCAATAACCAATGGCTCAAATTCGTTGAGTATTTCATCGACATACAGGTAACGAGATAGCATGTAGGCTTTTCTACGATTCGAAACGTATGTATCCTTTTTGAACTCTTTCTCTAACTCGGATTGATAAGAAAGCATGAGAGCAGCTGTAATAGGAATTTCCACTACTATTTTTTTTGATTCTAAGGTTACATCAGCAAAATATCCTGTCTTGTAGTTCGTCTCTGCACATTCATCAATAAAGTCGCCTAGCTTAGAGATTTCATCAGAATCAGGCTTGATCCCCTTAAAACCTAAAACTTTTCGAGCTTCTGACAATGACATTACATTTGTATCTGAGTTTGAAAGAACTGCCTTTATATTAAGCGCATCCGCAACCATTTCCTCACTGACAATCTCAGAAAACCATTTTCGCTCGTTAATTCTTGTTATGGTTTCACTTCTGTTGATATAGATATTTTTTTTGATCTCTGGTGTGTGTGCATCAAGTGCCGCCTCTACAGTACTTTGCCCATATCTCTCATATGCGCTTTGTTTTGTGCGTATATTTCGTTTTCTAGAATTAATTGCTACAGATTGCGCTACATATGAAAGAGAGATACTTTTCATTCCTCTTTTATGTTTGCCGTAGCTATTGTATAAAGGATCGTTGTGTTCGCAGATTTTGGTTAAAAGATCAATGAATGGTTTAGTTGTGGGATGTGTTCTAAATAGCCAATTTCTTAAATAAGAACCTTTGAGAGCTACAGAAAGATAAGGGTCATACTCAGTACCACAACGAAAAGTTAACCTTGCCTGAGTTGATTGCAACGACCTCCCAACCGAAAATTTCTGAGAATCTATTGAGCTACAAAACTGAATGTATTTTAAGTAGGTATGATGGACTAAAGAATTTATAGTATAGAGCCTTGAAGGATGCTCCTTTGCAATAGAGCGTTTTTTGCTAAAATCCCACGAACCACTGTCACCTGTGATGTAATAATTGTCTATGGATAGTTCAAACTGCCCCGACGGTTGTATTCGTTCACTTGCTAGGAGTAAGGATATTAATACTTCTTCTACTTTCGTAGGTTGGGATAATGATTCATAAGAAAGGTTAGAAAGCTTCGCGGCGCTTACAATGTTCCTCTTTTTCGCTACTTTGTAAAAATAGTCACTACTATTAGACCTCAGTGAACCATCACTATTTAAATGTTGCTCTAGAAATTCTTTCTGCTCTTCCTGAGTTATGGGGTCTTCACGGTTTTGTATGTATGAGCGAGTGTAACTACAATTTAATAGCATACGTTCTATCAGTAAACCGTCATTTGATGATGATATTGCATCCCATATTGGCTTAATATACTTTTGTGTTAAGTCAAATGATACTTTATATGAGCTATTAACTCCTCGTTCAATTAATTCTCGTACGTCTTTACTTAATTTAGGCAGTGATGATTTAGCTTCAATTATTTCTGGGAATGATAGTAAATAATCCCTCTGTTCGCTCATTACTTTTAGCATGACAACAGAAAAATCTCTGAGTGATTTAATTAATATTACATCATCATATTCTATTGACTCAATGAGGTCAGACAGTGCAGGTCTTGGCTTACTAGGGTTGCGTGAAATTTTGGGTATTCTAGTTTGTGTAGCTTTAACTCTTGCTATATGCTCTGGATCATTATTTTTTTGTTCTATGTACCACTTAAGTGCTACGTTAATTGTAGAAATACAAGAACTTATATTTTGTCCCTTTTTTTTTCTGTAGCTGATATAGTCTGGATGAATGCCTGTCACATCAGACATACGCTGCTCACCATAGTGCTTATCAAGAAAAAGAAATAAATTACTGAAATGATCATATTTATTTTTACGTGTATTTGGTGATTGGCTTAAAAAGTCTTCAGATTTACAATAGGAAATTAACGCTAAACATAA
Source organism: Vibrio sp. B7 (assembly GCF_963888765.1). Lineage (NCBI taxonomy): Bacteria > Pseudomonadati > Pseudomonadota > Gammaproteobacteria > Vibrionales > Vibrionaceae > Vibrio > Vibrio sp. B7. The sequence continues at coordinate 277,884 of NZ_CAWPKR010000037.1, read as the reverse complement.
AGGATCGTTAATAAGCTTCGGAGGAATTGTCAGATTTTCAACTCTTGTTACTTTATCTTCTATGCGGCTATGCGAACTAAGAATAGAGATCCGTGCCGTCGTTGGATCGCTATTTAATGGGGCTATTTCAGCAGGAGCATAGTCAGACAACCAATTTTTGTTTTTATCTTTCATTACTTATCCTGTGTTGATATATCGAGCTCTGATTTATTAGTCTCTCTACCTACCAGAATGGCTTCGACGGTTATATAGACCGATAAAGTTGATTTGTTAACATGCCCAAGGCGAATCAAAAGAAGTTCATTCGGGTCGGTTCCTGCCTCATAGGCTTCACTTACAAGATCAGTTGCATAGCTATGTCTTCCAGAATGGAAGCTCAACTCCCTGAGCGATTTCTTAGCAATTATGAACTTTCGGTCAGAATTTGAGCAGAAATCGTAATATTTGGATAGTAATGTTGGCATTGCTTTTTTTAGTGTGTCTTTGAACCATTTTGTCGCAGGAGTGCTGTCGCTAGAAAAAGGGAGTCCATCCGAACGGCATAAGAGCTCTCCCTCAGGCAGCTTTCGACGAGGACCATTTAGAAAGCGCTCAATTAATGCTACGTCGTTTTTCTTGATAACGATTGGTCGCTCTTTATTTCCTTTTTCAGAGATAATATCGATCTCTATTGAAGATTCACCACGAGCACGCATCTCAGCAATATTAGTACGCAACTCACCAGTGCTAAAATTTCCTGCTAGCGTGACTTCATGCGCTCTTAAACCACTGTTTCTCCCTAGGCGTATTCCAATGAGATTCCGAATTCGAGTGAATTTACTTTTTCCAGTTATATTTGCCTCAATGACCTCGAAAAGTAGCCGATCTATATATTGTGACTTGATCCTTCTTGGGGTGAGAGTGTTTGAAATTATACTTTTACGGGATCGGTATTTAAGATATGGGAAAGAGTATGCTGTGTGTGAATCTAGGATCGGTAACGTGTCACGAGCGAATAGATAAAATGGACGTATTGACGAAATTGCCCTTAGAATAGTTGGTTCGCTATTCTCTCGTTCAGTTCTTAGGTAACCTAAATAGCCTGCTTGGTCATTACCAGTTAACAGCTTCCAATCTAAAGGAAATTGCCGTGGATCATTGGGGAATTCAAGGGTATTAAAAAAGAGAACTAAGTCACTCGCGCGATCTTTTTGTGTGCTTAACTTCACACCATTTGCTGATCCTAGAAGAAGATATAGGGAGGCAGGAACGTGGAAGTGTTCTTCAGTTCCAAATGGTATGTCATCACGAACTACAAAATAGGTATCGATAATACCAATTGCACTTCGAATCCCCGTGACTTTGATCTTTTTCCACATAATCTCTGCATTCATTTATACGATGTAGTGTTATGTTGACTTAAGCAGGTGGTTAAGAATTGGTCAATAAAAGATCGTTAAATATGCAGGTTCAGATAAACGCTCCAGCCAATTACTACATCAGGGTCGAACTCAGTGAACCAATCGATGAGAGTGTTGAGCAATGCGTATTCGTCTTTCACCCATTGAATCGGGGTATCGCAAGGCTCAGGCTCACCAATCATGATTACGCGGCTGTCCATTGGGCTATCAAAACCAATCGAGTAGAGAATGCCTTTTTCAGAACACTCTAAATCCAGCGAAACCACTTTCAGATGAGGAAGATAGTTGCCCGGTCGACATTTCGCCTGTTCTATTTTTGAGTGGGAAAACGTCTGGGTAAGCCGTCCAGTGAATTCAATGCTGCCTTTAAGAAAACGCTCCATAAGAAAGCGGTCGGCAAGCTTAATATCATCTTCTAACGTCAGAATATGATGTTGCTTTAGTAGTGCCGAAAACTCAGCATGCGTTTGAATCGTTTGACAATAACAACCCGCTAGGAGGGTATGTTCAAAATCTTCCAAATCCAATGTCTTTAATTCGATAGAGAGCTGCCGCTCTAACGCTAATTTTTGCGCTTGTGGCACATCTTTCTGTGGTATGAAGAAAACGGGTTTTTCACCACGGATAATCAGTTGGGTTGGACCTTGAGGCGTACTCAACCACAACTCAATATGAGTCGAGCCATGAAGGTCTCTTGCATGGCGAGTAAGTAAAAAACCGTGTTGAATAACCAAGCGTAATAAATCCAAATAGTCGTAACCTTGGGGGAGGGCATCATATCAGAGCTACGAGGTAAATAACGAATTTCAGTGAGGTGAGTAAGCGGGCGATGGAGATCAAATAACCGTTAATTGGTATGGTGTATGCATTTTAACTTTATGATTTGTTTTGGTTTTGTATTTTTATGAGGCTGGTTGCATTTTTATGTTTAGGTTCAAATTTGTCAAAAAATCATGTAAAAGTCGTGCGGCATCTCTGCTAATATAATTAAGCTTTTGATTTGTTAATGGATTCTCATTGGATGATTAGCCGAACAAATAAGTACTTGCCAAATTTGGGGTTTGAGCACATATTCAGTGTGAGTAAAAACTAATGTTAAGTTAATTACCCGATTGTGAGTTAATTTCCAATTGTGAGCTAATTAATGTGGGCTGCGATGCTGCTATCCACGATTCAGTGGGTGCAGAGCCAATAGATGAGTGTGGAGATACAAGTTTGATAAGTGTTTTCCTTGTAGATGATCACGAGCTGGTTCGCACAGGGATACGACGTATTATTGAAGACGTCCGTGGAATGAACGTAGTAGGGGAAGCTGACAGCGGTGAAGAAGCAGTAAAATGGTGTCGCAGTAATCATGTCGACGTTGTTTTAATGGATATGAACATGCCTGGTATCGGCGGTTTGGAAGCGACAAAAAAAATTCTGCGCTTTAATCCAGATGTGAAAATCATCGTGTTAACGGTTCATACGGAAAATCCATTTCCGACCAAAGTGATGCAAGCTGGAGCCGCGGGTTATTTAACCAAAGGTGCAGGCCCAGATGAAATGGTCAACGCGATTCGCATTGTGAATAGCGGGCAGCGTTATATCTCGCCTGAAATCGCACAGCAAATGGCATTAAGCCAATTCTCGCCAGCTTCTGACAATCCATTTGCTGATCTCTCGGAAAGAGAGCTGCAGATTATGATGATGATTACCAAAGGGCAAAAAGTGACGGATATTTCCGAGCAACTTAGTCTTAGCCCCAAAACAGTAAATAGCTATCGCTATCGACTGTTTAGTAAGTTAGCGATCAGCGGTGATGTTGAACTGACCCATTTAGCTATTCGACACGGAATGTTAGACACAGAGACGCTTTAGTGATTTCTTTGTTCGACTCGGTCGCTTTTCTTAAAACCGTTACCCATCAGCCCGGCGTTTATCGAATGTATAACGCCGAGGCTGATATCATCTATGTTGGCAAAGCCAAAGACCTCAAAAAACGCCTTTCTAGTTACTTTCGAAAAACAATCGACAGTGAGAAAACGCGCGCGTTAGTCAGCCATATCGATAAAATTGATGTCACCGTTACTCACACTGAAACGGAAGCGTTGATCCTTGAACACAATTACATCAAGCAATATTTGCCTAAATACAATGTGCTGCTGCGAGATGATAAATCTTACCCGTATATTTTTATTAGTGGGCATAAGCACCCTCGTTTGTCGTTGCACCGTGGCGCGAAAAAGCGCAAAGGTGAGTATTTTGGTCCATACCCTGATTCTGGTGCGGTTCGAGAGTCGTTACACCTCATCCAAAAAATATTTCCGGTAAGACAATGTGAAGATACCGTCTATAGCAACCGGACTCGTCCTTGCCTGATGTATCAAATTGGCCGCTGCGCTGCACCTTGTGTGAGTCATATCATTGCGGATGAAGAGTATGCTGAATTGGTTAATTATGTTCGATTGTTTTTGCAAGGCAAAGATAACCAAGTACTTGAAACATTGGTGCAAAAAATGGAACAAGCCAGCCAAGCACTGCAGTTTGAAAATGCCGCTAAATTTAGAGACCAGATCCAAGCCATTCGAAGAGTCCAAGAACAACAGTTTGTTTCTGAAGAGACGATGGATGACATGGATATATTGGGATTTGCCCAAGAAAATGGCATCGCTTGCATCCATATTTTGATGATCCGCCAAGGTAAAATATTGGGTAGTCGTAGCCATTTTCCTAAAATTCCGGCTAACACGACTCAAGAAGAGGTGTTTGATGGCTTTTTAGGACAGTATTATTTAAGTCACAATGAAGCGCGTACGATCCCAAGTCGAGTGATCTTAAATGCGGGTCTGCTAGAGGATGAAAAGCCGCTGCAAGAAGCATTACAGACCCTGGTCGGGCGTAAAGTTTCTTTCCACATCAGCCCAACAGGTGTGCGTGCTCAATATTTAAAATTGGCTAATACCAATGCATTGAGCGCAATAACGGCTAAAATTAACCATAGAATGACGATCAACCAGCGTTTTAAAGCACTTCAAGCTGTTTTAGGGTTGGATAGCATAGAGCGTATGGAGTGTTTTGATATTTCGCACACCATGGGAGAGAGCACGATCGCCTCATGCGTGGTATTTAACCAAGAAGGGCCTGTTAAACCAGAATACCGCCGTTATAACATCACGGGAATTACTGGTGGGGATGATTACGCTGCAATGGGACAAGTGTTAGATAAGCGGTATTCCAAGCAGCTTGACGTGGAAAAAATCCCCGATGTCATTTTCATTGATGGTGGTAAAGGGCAATTGAATCGAGCTTTGCAGATCATCTCTAGCCATTGGCAAGATTGGCCGAAAAGACCGGTGATGATTGGTATCGCCAAAGGCGTTACCCGCAAACCGGGGCTAGAAACGTTGATTACAACCGATGGCAATGAATTTAACCTGCCAAGTGATGCGCCAGCTTTGCATTTGATTCAGCATATTCGCGATGAAAGTCATAATCACGCCATTGCTGGGCATAGAGCCAAACGAGGTAAAACACGGCGTACCAGTACATTGGAAGGCATAGAAGGGGTTGGGCCTAAACGCCGGCAAGCACTGCTGAAATATATGGGAGGGCTGCAAGAGCTAAAAAGAGCCACTGTTGAAGAAATCGCCAAAGTGCCCGGTATTAGCCATTCTTTAGCTGAAAACATTTATCAAGCATTGAAACAATAAGAAAAATAACGCAACATAACCGCGCAATCGATAAGAGCCTATAAATATGCGTTTGAATATTCCTAATATTTTGTCTTTATTACGACTTTTCCTTATCCCAGTATTTGTCGTTGTTTTCTATCTGCCTTACGGCTGGGGCCCTTTTGCTGCGGCAATGGTGTTTTGGATAGCGGGTTTTACCGATTGGTTAGATGGCATGCTTGCGCGAAAACTTGGGCAAACCTCTCGCTTTGGTGCTTTTATCGACCCAGTAGCGGATAAAGTGCTCGTTGCGACGGCTCTTATCTTGATCACCGACCATTACCACAGTCTCTGGATAACGATTCCAGCCGTGACAATGATTGCCCGTGAAATCATCATTTCTGCGTTGCGAGAATGGATGGCGGAAATTGGTAAACGAGCCAGTGTGGCCGTTTCATGGGTTGGGAAGGTTAAGACGCTCACCCAAATGTTTGCATTGTGGGTACTGATTTGGCGTTATGATGATTGGATGGTGTGGGTCGGCTATGCAGCGTTATACATCGCCACTATTTTGACCTATTGGTCAATGGTTCAATACTTGGCGGCAGCTAAAGACGACCTCCTCAATGCAGAACATCATTAAGAAACGGGCTTAGGCCCGTTTTTTGTTCCTCCAATTTCTACAATCCCTTTCACAACATGCATTATTGCTTTAGTTAAAGCACAGTTATCTCGTGTAAAAGGTGGTGAATTTTGCTATCAAATTAACTAAATCTGTCCTTTTTGAATGTAAAATAGCCAAACGATTTAAAAACTAAAAAAATAATATTGACTCATCGAATCGAATGCGTAGAATGCATCCCGTACTTGAGAGGAACGGAAGAAACAACCCAACCCCTTGATGTTACAGGGGCGCGTTGGCAGAGGGGCTATGCAGCGGATTGCAAATCCGTGGACCTCGGTTCGACTCCGGGACGCGCCTCCATTGCGACACTAGCTCAGTTGGTAGAGCGCAACCTTGCCAAGGTTGAGGTCACGAGTTCGAACCTCGTGTGTCGCTCCAAATTTTGAGGTGTTGAACTTAACGTTCAGTATCTAAAGATGGTGTTACTAAATTTTGTAAACAGCATCGCAATGTAGAATTGCGTGCCCTGGTGGTGAAATTGGTAGACACAAGGGATTTAAAATCCCTCGACTTTCGAGTCGTGCCGGTTCAAGTCCGGCCCGGGGCACCATCTTTTTACTGCTTATGCAGTATGCGACACTAGCTCAGTTGGTAGAGCGCAACCTTGCCAAGGTTGAGGTCACGAGTTCGAACCTCGTGTGTCGCTCCAAATTAAAGCCCTAGCAGAAATGCTGGGGCTTTTTCATCTCTATCTCACCAGCCAGTTCACAACCAACGATATCGTTTTAGAGCAACCTTGCCAAGGTTGAGGTCACGCTTTTAGTTCAAAAGAAAGCGAACCTCGTGTGTCGCTCCAAATTAAAGCCCTAGCAGAAATTGGGTAAATCCCCCCCCCTACGTTCACTATATTCGTTGACGGTTTCGGACGTGAAATTGAAATATTTTAAGCAACGCCATCACCATCAAACAGCAGTGCTTCAATTTATGGTCAAATCTCGCATCGTTTTTACTCTCCATCCCCAATTCTAGAATGTTAATAATTTGATAAAGCAACCTTTATCTTGAGTTGTTATTATTTTGTGATGTGAAATTTCGGCCTACTTCACATAATTTTCGTGCCAACATTTAATTTATGGTGTGAATTATTTGCAAAAGCGTGATTTATATAAACTTATCAATAACCCATTCATGGGAACGGTTCCTAATGTGACATTGATCTATTTTTACATTGATTTGGTGAATGTAAACTCCATCCCCGTCAGCAACGTTAAGGGAATACATAAGCAGTGGTTGCTGAGTAATAAAGAGATTGAGTTATTCATGATTACCAAAGTAGCGTGCTACTTCCCCCGGTGAATCTGAACTTAACTCATTAATTTTATTACCTATATCTCAGGATGAGATTCAAGGTGTCAAGCACCAACATAATGATAATGATGACCATAAGGTCGATGGAGTATAAAAAATGAATTTTGCTACCTCTGGTAAACTTTCTCTTGCCGCAATTCTAATTTCAGCCGCACTACAAGCAAACGCAGGTATCAGTGTTGAAGGTGAACAAGGTGTTTTCTCAATCGGCGGTGATGTTGAGTTCGATATCAACCTTCGTGATAAAAATGCCACTGACAAGCAAGAGCTAAATCAAGACGGTCGTCTTTTGGTTCAAATCGCTGGTGAGCGCAGTGTGAGTGGTGACCGTTATATCAAAGCACAAGCACAACCTTTACTTAAAACAACGGGTGATGTTGAGCTTGATGATGCGTGGATTGCATTTGGTCAAGCAAATAACTGGGAATTGAGAGTAGGTCGTTATGAAGCATTTGATCTATTCCCTGTTGGTCAAGATACTATGCTTGAATACGCAACAGCAGAACCGTATCGAGCGAATGCGGCTCGTGGTCGTGGCGATAACGGCCAAGTCGGTTTTAGTAAGACAGCGGATAATCTTTACTTTGAACTCTCTACCAAATTTGAGAAGAATGCGACTACAGCGGATAAAAATGCTGTGTTCGTACGCCCAGTTGTTGCGTACCAAATCGTTGACTCAGTTCGTGTTGCTGCTGGTTTAGAAGCCAATCTGACTGCAGATGATAAAGATGCTGCGAATGATTTCCTTGGTTATGGCGCGACAGTTAACTATTCTACTAACGATCTTTCTATCAACGTGAACTATGCGTTCCGTGATTTCGACAAAACTAAACAAGAAGATACGACCATCGGTGCTAACTTACTGTTTAAAGGCTTTGGTCTAGGTCATGTCTATGGTGATGTTGATAAAGGTACTAGCGAGAAGGTAAATACCACTTATGCTTCTTACCAATTTGCTAATGTGATGGATGTGGAAGATTTCTCTGTTTATCTAGGTACTTACTACTCGAAAGTAGACGACACAGAAAACAAAGATCTAGGCATGCGTATCCGTCTAAAATACTTCTTCTAAGTTTTAAAACTTAAGCATTAAATCTCAACTGCTTTTGATGCCTACCGTTCGGTAGGCATTTTTTGTATAAGCAGATGCGATGATTTACAGCTGTTTAAGCATCCACACATCGCAGCCGTTGTGCTCAGTGCCGTCCATTGGTCGATCCAAATGTATAAATCCGAGCTTTTCATATAACTGAATGGCGGATGTCATACTAGATAACGTATCCAAATAGCAAGATTGATAACCTGCATTTTGAGCAAACGATAGGCATGCTTCACTGAGCATTTTTCCTAGCCCGAAACCGCGACTTTCTGGTAATAAGAAGAGTTTTTTTAGCTCACAGATCCGTTGGCTATGATGAAAGGCTGCAATACCTGCTCCACCGACAATGATGCCGTCACGTTTGGCTACCAGATAAAGGCTGCTTCTCTCTTGCGTATTATAATGTTGACTCATGTTTTCCACTTCAGCATCAGATGGGCCAAAACCCTCACCGATGGCTCCAAATTCAGCACCTACAGATTGGATAATTTTACAAATGTCCGGATCATCTTGTGGTTTGATTGGTGTTATCGTGATGTTCATCGTTTCTTCTTAAAAATAGTCATGTTTTTATTATTGTTTGGGGGGAGGGAGGTAATATCAAGAGAGCGGCAAAAATAATGCCGTTTTTTTGTTCAAGAGCAAGCCTCAGTATCATTTCAATTTGGCTTTAGAGGTGGCTTTCGATACTATGTGCAGCTATCTGAAAAATACAAAAACATCCTATACGGACACTACCTACAGGTAGATGAGGAAACGATGCAACATCTAGAAGAGATTATTGCTAATGCGACCGCAGCGATTAATGCTGCCGATTCGCTAGTCGCACTTGATGAAGTGCGTGTTCAGTACTTGGGTAAAAAAGGTGAGTTAACCACTCAGCTACAGAGCCTAGGTAAATTGCCACCCGAAGAACGTCGCGCTGCAGGTCAAGAGATCAACGTTGCGAAAGAGACAGTGCAACACGCCATTGCTACGCGTAAAGATGCTTTGCAGCGAGCAGAGTTAGAAGCCAAACTAGCGGCTGAAACGATTGACGTTACTTTGCCTGGACGCCGCATTGAAAATGGTGGCTTACACCCAGTGACTCGCACAGTTGAACGCATTGAGCAGTTCTTTGGTGAGCTTGGTTTTCATGTTGAATCTGGCCCTGAAATTGAAGACGCCTTCCACAACTTTGATGCGTTGAATATCGCTGCCGATCACCCAGCACGTACTGATCACGATACCTTCTTCTTTAATCCAGATTTAATGTTGCGTACACACACGTCAGGTGTGCAAATTCGCACTATGGAAAATGGTCAACCGCCGTTTCGTTTTATTGCGCCGGGCCGCGTATATCGTAATGACTACGACCAAACACACACACCAATGTTCCACCAGGTTGAAGGCATGTTGGTTGATGAGCACGTCAATTTTGCTCAGCTTAAAGGTATTTTGAACGATTTCTTATGTAACTTCTTTGAAGAAGAAGTTGAAGTGCGTTTCCGTCCTTCTTATTTCCCATTTACAGAACCTTCTGCGGAAGTAGATGTGAAGGGTAAAAATGGTAAATGGCTTGAAGTTCTAGGCTGTGGCATGGTTCACCCGAACGTTTTGCGCAGTGTTGGTATTGACCCTGAAAAATATTCTGGCTTTGCATTTGGTATGGGTGTTGAGCGTTTAACGATGCTTCGTTATGGCGTCAACGACCTACGCGCGTTCTTTGAGAACGATCTGCGCTTCCTCAAACAATTCAAGTAATTCAAGGGTAAACACAATGAAATTCAGCGAATCATGGCTTCGTGAGTGGGTTAACCCTGCGGTTACGACTGACGAACTTACACATCAAATTACAATGGCAGGCTTGGAAGTCGATGACGTTCTTGCTGTCGCCGGTGAATTTACTGGCGTCAAAGTGGGTCACGTTGTGGAATGTGGTCAACATCCAGATGCCGACAAACTGCGTGTAACGAAAGTTGACGTGGGTGAGGAAGAACTGCTTGATATCGTTTGTGGTGCAGCAAACTGCCGCCAAGGCTTAAAAGTGGCGGTAGCGACTGTTGGTGCTGTACTGCCCGGCGATTTCAAGATTAAAAAAGCAAAATTACGTGGTCAACCTTCTCACGGCATGCTTTGTTCATTCAGTGAGCTAGGGATTGATGTTGAATCCGCTGGCATTATGGAGCTTGCAGAAGATGCCATCGTTGGTACTGATTTCCGCGAATTCCTAAGCTTAGATGATGTGACTATTGATGTCGATTTGACCGCGAACCGCGCAGATTGCTTTAGTATTCGTGGCCTTGCTCGTGAAGTCGGTGTATTGAACCGCATTGATGTCACTGAGCCATCGGTCATCGCTATTCCTAATTCAATTGAAGATAAAGTCTCTATTGAAGTGAAAGTACCGGCCGCTTGTCCGCGTTATCTTGGTCGCGTGGTTAAAAACATTAATGTTCAAGCCCAAACACCGCTTTGGATGCAAGAGAAGTTACGCCGTTGTGGTCTACGTTCAATTGATCCAGTGGTTGATATCACTAACTATATCTTGCTTGAACAAGGCCAACCGATGCATGCCTTTGATCTTGCCAAGATCGAAGGCGGTATTGTTGTTCGTATGGCCGAGCAGGATGAAAAACTTACGCTACTCGATGGTACAGAAGCTAAGTTGAATGTCGATACGCTGGTTGTTGCCGATCACAATAAAGCATTAGCCATTGCGGGCATTTTTGGTGGTGAAGGTTCAGGCGTTAGCTCAGAAACCCAAGATGTACTGCTTGAGTGTGCTTTCTTTGCACCAGACCATATCCGCGGTCGTGCTCGTAGCTATGGCCTACATACTGATTCATCCATGCGTTTTGAGCGCGGTGTTGACTACGCGTTGCAAGCCAGTGCGATGGAACGAGCGACTCAGCTGCTGGTTGATATTTGTGGCGGTGAAGTTGCACCTGTGGTTAGTGTTGAGTCTGAAACGGATTTACCTAAACCAAATCAAGTCACACTTCGTCGCACTAAACTGGACAGTTTGCTTGGTCATCACATTGCGGATGCTGATGTGGTTGAAATCCTAAAACGTTTAGGTATGAGTGTTGAGAGTTGCGCAGAAAGTTGGGTTGCTACCGCGCCAACGTGGCGTTTTGATATCGCGATTGAGCAAGATTTGATTGAGGAAATTGGCCGTATTTACGGTTACAACAATATCCCTAATCAAGCTCCCGTTGCAGCATTGAGCATGAATGACCACCAAGAAGCAAACTTGCCACTTAAGCGTGTTCGTCATTTGTTAGTTGACCGTGGTTACCATGAAGCGATCACCTACAGCTTCGTTGAACCAGAGCAGCAGAAACTGATTGTTCCAGATGTTGAACCACTCATTCTGCCTAATCCTATTTCTGCTGATATGTCGGCGATGCGTTTGGGCTTGATCCAAGGTTTATTAAATACCGTGGTTCATAACCAGAAACGCCAGCAGCCACGCGTTCGTTTGTTTGAATATGGTTTGCGTTTTATTCCTGATGCTTCGGCAGAGAACGGTATGCGCCAAGAACCTATGCTCGCGGGGGTAATATCCGGTACTCGTGGTGAAGAGCACTGGAACATGGACACCGCAACGGTTGATTTCTTCGATCTAAAAGGTGACTTGGAAGCCATTCTTGATTTAACCGCCAACGGCAAAGCTTACAGTTTTACTTCTGTTGCACACCCAGCGCTGCACCCTGGGCAATCGGCCGCCATCGTTGTCGATGGTGAGATTATTGGGGTGATAGGCACTGTTCATCCAGAGCTTGAGCGTAAGTTTGGCTTGAATGGCCGCACCATCGTATTTGAACTTGAATGGTCAGCTGTGAACACTCGTGTAATTCCAGAAGCTGCATCACTGTCTAAGTTCCCAGCGAACCGCCGTGATATAGCACTGGTTGTTGATGGCGCCATTGCTTCAGGTGATATTGTCGATGCATGTCGTAACGCTGGTGGTGAGCTTCTAAAAGAGGCGAAGCTGTTTGACGTTTATGTAGGCAAAGGGGTTGAAGAGGGCAAGAAGAGTTTAGCGATTGCGTTGATGCTTCAATCGACTGAACGTACTTTAGAAGAAGCCGATATTGCAAGCGCTGTTGAATCGATTGTGACTTCAGTAGCGGCACAGTTTGGTGCAGCCCTGCGCGACTAATTCAGAAAGTAGCCTAAGTATATTTGAGCAGGTTCAAGTTGGGCCTGCTTTTTTATATGCAATTTAGTGACAAGTTAGTGTTAAACAAGTCTATGATTTAACAGGTTATAAATTTTTTTATCAGAAATCGATATCCATTCAAAATAGTATGAAACTCTAAAAATGTTGGCCGTTATAATATAACTAACTAAATTGTCAGTGTTTTTTCTCAATCTTCGACGTCTAATTGTATAAATGCAGCCAGTATATGCGCTTATTTTGATGAAACTATTAATATTGTTGCGAATAAAAAAGTTGGCGAAAATCAGAAGCTTGGCATACACTTTTCAGGTAAAGCCGATATCTTATTGATTGGCTAAGCGAAAATGCTTTGGCGCTGCTTAGAAGCAGCAAGGTTTAACATAGCTTTGAGGGAAGTTTTATGGCGCTCACAAAGGCCGAATTGGCTGAAAACCTGTTTGAAAAGCTTGGATACAGTAAACGGGATGCCAAGGAAACGGTTGAAGTGTTTTTCGAAGAGATTCGCAAGGCGCTTGAAAGTGGCGAACAGGTAAAACTATCTGGTTTTGGTAATTTTGATCTACGAGACAAAAACGAGCGTCCGGGTCGAAACCCAAAAACAGGTGAGGATATTCCTATCTCCGCTCGACGTGTCGTAACGTTCCGCCCAGGGCAGAAATTAAAAGCCCGAGTCGAGAACATTAATGTCGAAAAATAGACCGAGCAATAGACCACGCTATGCGTGGTCTTTTTTCTGTTTAAAGTGAGTTAAGGGTTCTGAACGTATTAGGCTGCTTGAATATGAGTGGTGATATACGGCTGCCAGGCGTTTTGGTAGAGCTCGATAGATTGGCGACGAAACTGGTTAATTTGCGCCTTTTCAATATCATGTAACGCTCGCTTCTCTAATGCGGCGACACGTTCAAACTTCTGGATCTGTTCATAGAAACGATGCTCGGGGCCATTTTTCACATCGGCAATGGCTTTAAGATGTAATTGTACTTCTGCAATAACATTGGTTTTAGGAAGTTGAACCAGTAAGTTTAAATCACGATAGCCTGATGCGGCAGGCGATTTAAAGCGGTTCTTTACTTTTACGATGCTGGCTTCTCGGCTTAATACTTCATAAGCCTCGACTAAGCTTGGCACATCATTTGCCACAAGAGTTGTTCTGGCTAAATCTGTGATCCTATCAGCTCGTCCACCTAATTCATGTTCTATTTTACTTAATGCTCGGTCACGTGATTTCACGCCAGAAAAGTGAGCCTCTGTTGATGTCAGTAAAGCAGTACTTCTGCACAATGTTTCAAGTTCACGTTGAGCTTGGTGAGCTTTACTGTAGAGAATTTCAAAGTCGTTGTAGGGTTGCAAAGGCTGGTTGTTGGTGGACTGGATGCCATATAAACCGCTTAAACTATGCTTGAACAGTTTAGATGAGAGTTGATTTTTCGATTCACCAACTTTGGCATCACTTTCTGAATTGAACGGAACGGCTGCAAAGGCAGGGGCTCTGCTTAGTACTAAAAGCATCAGTGCCGTAGTACGTAAAAATAGGCTCATTCATTCTCCTTAACTTAGTCTAGGTAAAAGGTGAAACCAAAATAGACCTAAACACGTGATAACCAGAGTCGCTTGCTATGAGATCTTGGGCTAAACAAAGTCAACTCAATAGCTCGTGGAACAATTAATCTATAATTTTGCGCTTTATCACAGGTCTTATCTTCAGACGCCTCGCCAGGCTATCTGTTCAATTTGATGTGTTACCAAGTGTATCTAATGAGGATGAACCAAATATGAACATCTTTATCTGTCTTTGTGCTGTTTGTTTAACCCGTTGGGGATTCACTTATTAGTCAGTAGCATGTACTTTGTCTGGCTGTAGATTTTAATCGTAGAGTACGAAGATAATGAAAGATCCCGAGTTTTGGCACAAGAAATGGGCATCCAACCAAATAGGATTTCACTTAGAAGATGTGAACCCATTGTTGATCGAATATTGGCCTCAACTCTCACCTCAACGAAATGAAAGTGTATTTGTACCATTGTGCGGAAAAAGTGAAGATTTGATATGGCTCGCTTCCCAGCATGAACAGGTTCAGGGTGTAGAGCTGAGTGAAATTGCCGTTCGTTCCTTTTTTGCCGAGCATTTTTATACGCCAACGGTCACTCGTTTAAATGGAGCGCATGAACTGTATCAGTTTGATGAACTGATGATTTATACCGGAGATGTCCTTAGTGCGCCGCTAAAAGCGGTTGAGCTTATCTACGACCGAGCGGCGTTAGTTGCGCTGCCCCCTGAAATGCGAAAGGAGTACGTTACTCGCTTGCTTTCACTCTTAAAAGAGGGCGGAAGGGTGCTGCTTGTGACGCTGGATTACGTTCAAAGTGAAATGATGGGCCCTCCATTCTGTGTCGCCAAAAATGAAGTTGAGTCGTTATTCACTGACTGCAAAGTGACGTGTCTGTTTCGTGACGATGCTGATGAAAATCACCCTAAGATCAGTCAACGAGGATTGAGCCGTTTTGCTGAAGTCGTGTGGTTAATTGAGAAGTAACAGACTATGCTTAAATCGTTTATTTATACATCTTATACAACAATAAATAGGTAGGTTTTAGGCGTTTGATGAGAGCAAGCCATTACGTCTATATCAGCCGCTCTAATACTAAGGAAAAACTATGGGTTTGTTTAGTCGGAAGCCAAACAGCAATCAACAGTCTAAAAAGAGCAGTGATGAACTGGTGGTTGATTCAATAAAACGCACGATGGCTTATATTGAGTTTGATCCACAAGGACATATTCTGACTGCCAGCTCCTCATTCTTACAAGTGTTGGGTTATTCATTATCGGAAGTGGTGGGCCAGCATCATCGAATGTTCTGTGAAAGTGAATTTGTTAATGCGCCTCAATATAGTCAACTTTGGCAAAATTTAGCGCAAGGTAAAACTCATGCGGGTACGTTTTGCCGTTTAACTAAAAGCCATAATAAAGTGTGGATTGAAGCTACGTACATCCCAGTAAAAGATGAGCAAGGAAAAGTGGTTAAGGTGGTGAAGATTGCCAGTGATGTAACTGCTGCAAAAGAGAAATTGGATAGACAAGTGGCCGTATTTGAAGCTGTCGATAAGTCAATGGCTGTGATTTCTTTCACTCCCGATGGGACGGTTGTAGACGCGAATCCAAACTTTCTGTCCTGTGTTGGGTACAAATTGCAAGAAATCGTTGGTAAACACCACCGATTATTTTGTGATGATGAATTTTATAAAAAGAACCCAAATTTTTGGGCGTCGCTCGCCAGTGGTCATTTTAAAACGGGATTATTTAAACGTTTTACAAAACATGGTGATGAAATTTGGTTAGAAGCGACTTATAACCCCATCTTTAACGAAAAGCATAAAGTGATTGGTGTGACTAAGTTTGCAACCGATGTCACGCAACGAGTACAACAAGCTCGGGCGATTAAAGATGCAGCAGAAGTGGCGCATCACACCTCACAAGAAACGGTACATATTGCTCAACTCGGGACGGGAACGCTAGCCGAAGCCGCTTCCATTGCTAAAGAGATTGATAACGCGATTACTAAGGCGAATACATCGATGATGCAACTGGCCAACCAGTCGCAGCAAATCACCAAAATTGTAACCACCATTACAGGCATAGCAGAACAGACTAATTTGCTGGCGCTCAATGCCGCTATCGAGGCTGCACGTGCCGGGGAGTATGGCCGGGGTTTTGCGGTGGTTGCTGATGAGGTGCGCTCATTAGCCTCCAATACCACCAAAGCGACCGATGAAATTGGTAATATTGTTAAGCTCAATAGCGAACTGACCAACAGTTCTACCTCTATGATGGGGGCAATTCAAGGCCAAGTCACGGCATGTAACAGCAAACTAGAAGAGACGCAAAAGCTGATTGATGAAATGAGAAAAGCCGCGGACAGTGTGGTTGGTACAGTCAGTGAACTGATTAAAGAGTAAGGCTCTGCAGCGAGTATTGTTGGTGAAGAAAATGAAAGCGAGCCTAGTGGCTCGCTTTGCGTTTTTACAGAATCACTTGCACGCTTTTGGCACATTGAATTGCGTTGTGCAAAGCCTGTTTGAGTTCTTTATCTTTCGCCAGAGCAACCCCAAGCCGACGGCGTCCATCAATGTCTGGTTTACCAAACAGACGAAGTTGAGTGTGTGGGATAGACAGTGCTTCATTTATTCCATCAAATCTAAGGTTAGTGGAGGTGCCTTGACCTAAAATAACCGCAGATGCCGATGGCCCATATTGGGTAATACTGTTGATTGGCATACCCGTGAACGCGCGCACGTGTAGCGCAAATTCAGACAGCTCTTGCGAAATAAGGGTGACCATTCCCGTATCATGTGGGCGAGGGGATACTTCATTGAAGATAACATTATCGCCTTTTACAAACAGTTCAACCCCAAATAAGCCGTAACCACCGAGTGCATTAACCACTTGTTCTGCTACATATTCAGCGGCTTTAATTGCGTTAGCCGACATCACTTGTGGTTGCCATGATTCGCGATAATCCCCTTCCTCTTGTCGATGGCCAATGGGAGCGCAGAAATGGACACCATCCACTGCTCGAATCGTCAAGAGAGTAATTTCGTAGTCGAAATCGATAAAGCCTTCGACGATCACTCTCCCAGCTCCACTGCGGCCACCTTCTTGAGCGTATGCCCAAGCGCGGCTAATATCCTCTTGCGTCTTAATCACACTTTGGCCTTTACCTGATGAACTCATCACAGGCTTAACTACGCAAGGCATACCGACATGCTCAATCGCCAGTACAAAATCATTATAGTCATCAGCAAACTGATAAGGAGAGGTAGGTAAGGCAAGAGTTTCTGCGGCTAAACGGCGAATGCCTTCACGGTTCATCGTCAATTGAGTGGCCGTTGCAGTGGGGACAACGTTTAAGCCTTGCGCTTCCAGTTCAACCAGCTTATGAGTGGCAATTGCTTCAATTTCTGGCACCACGTAGTCTGGTTTTTCGAGTTCGATAATGGCTTGTAGCGCATCGCCATCGAGCATATCCAATACGTGGCTACGATGCGCCACCTGCATTGCTGGAGCGTTGGCGTAGCGATCACAGGCAATCACTTCTAAACCAAGGCGTTGGCATTCAATTGCCACCTCTTTGCCCAATTCTCCGGAACCAAGCAGTAAAACGCGGGTGGCATTTTCACGTGTAGCAGTACCAAACATAGTGAATCCTTACATTCAAGCAATAGGTAATAGCGAAAACAGCCAAAATCATACTAAAATTAAGAATAAAAGCAAACGTTTGCCTTTGTGATGAGAGATGAGTGATTTCCTGTTCGTTCTGCCGATAGAGTGGTTTGTGTAATACGCAGTAAACGAACTCATATCTGTACAAAATTAAGGCTGAAATAGCAATTAATGTGCAGTAAACAGCATTCGAGAAACTGCGTTAAGAATATGAAGTAATTTCAGTCTAAAGTTTATGTGAGATTGACTAAGAAAAAGACACCTATGGCTATGAAAACTTTCTTACGTTTGCGTTTTATTACTCTACACACGAAAACTGCTCTGTTGTTTTCTGTCGGGTTGGTTGGGATCATTCTTAGCAGCTTATTTATTACTCGCCACTTTTTTTTATATAGTTTGAATGAACTTGAATCAATTGAGATTCATCGAGATAGCAATCAAGCTCAGTCGGTCATTCAAGATCTTTTAGTACAGCAAGAAAAGCGTTCTTATGATTGGGCTTATTGGGATGAAACTTATCAGTTGCTGTTGAATGGCGACACTCAATTTGCTGAGCGCAACTTGTATCCTGATTCCCTCGATACTTTAGGTTTAGACGTCTTGGCTTTCATCACCGAATCTTCGCAATTGGTTGAATACTTATGTCGGGATATTGAGCCTGGCACAAACTGTTCGTTAGTGGAACAGTTGATACGCTCACAAGGTGTGAGCGACCATTTAATTCAGATGCATCATACACTTGATGAGGATAAAACCAGCCGCTCTGGCCTCATCCGTGTGGAAAATAGTGTATGGGTGGTGAGCCTAACTCCGGTGCGTAACAGTGAAGGTACGGCTGGTGTTGTGGGGTGGATGCTATGGGGACAGCACTTAACCCGCCGTTTCCCTTCTCAGTATCAGAACCTACTAACCGCTAAAAATGATATTGTAGTTACCGATGCTCCTGTGATTTTACCTGTTAGTCATAATCAAGAAGGTATTGAAAGAGATCAAAATAATATCACGCATTACACCTTACTCAGTGATATGACAGGGCAACCTATTGGCTATCTAAAAACCTGTGCTCAGCGGCTTTACTATCAAAAAGGGAACGAAACTTTTTATTATTTGATTTTGACGATCATCATTGCGGCCGGCTTTGTCGCCGTGGCTACTTTTGCTCTGTTTCGCAGCAAGGTAGCCAAACGGTTTGAGAATTTTGAGCGTGGGATCAATCAGCTGATTGAAGAGAGTGCATTCTCTTCACAATCGAGTGATAAACAAGATGAGTTTGAACGAATTACCGAACTTGTCCGTTCACTTGCTGCCTCATCCTCCTTGGCGGAAGATAGGCTTAAAGAGACGTTACAGAAATTTGATGCACTCTATCAAAGCCAAAATCTCGGAATGTTGCTGGTGGTTGATCGCTTCATTGTCGATGTGAATCAAGCCTTGTTGGATATGCTTTCTTATTCTAGAGATGAGTTGGTTGGAAAGGTTTTAGATGAGTTTTGTATTATACAAAATGATGTAGTGTGCAGCAGTGAATTACTCTACCAAAATATAGAACAAGGGATGCGTGAATTTGAGGGACATGTTGTTACAAAGGGTCAGCAGCGTTTAGAGTGTCTTATCGAAGCTACATTGATAGAACAACGTGGGCATCGCTCTATCATGCTATCGATTACTGATATCAGCGAGCAAAAGCAGCAAGAGCAGCTTATTTACGACCTTACCCATTGTGACCCAGTGTCAGGTTTACTTAATCGTCCAACGATGATGAGCCAAGTCCAGCCTTTGATTGACAATCCGACCGAATGTGGTGGGTTTTCCGTGCTCTACCTACGGGTTAAAAGACTAAAAGAAATTTCAGAAGTGTACGGACATAGTGCTTACGATATGGCCGTTAAACATTTTTCGGCTACGCTTAGAAACCGTTTCAACACGTCCATAATGGGACGAATTAGTGAATATGAATTTATGGTGTGTGAGTTGGGTAACGGGGGAACCTCTTTTTTGATTCACAGAGGCACTAAGCTTATCGATAGTTACAAGAGGAAGACTGACATTGGCGGCTTGGAACTCGATTTGAGAGTGGAAGGTGCTGTGATTGATTCACAATTGGCTATCGATTCTTTTGAAACTTTGGTTCAAAGTGGTTTTTATGCCATTCAACAAACAGAGAAAGCTGGAGCCAGCCTGGTTGTTTCAGTGACACAAGAATTGTTTGTTCATGCCCAGAAGTCGTTAGCGATCAATCGAGATCTCATCTCAGCTGTGAAAGATGGCCATATTATTGCTTACTATCAGCCGATTGTTCGTGCAGACAGTGCCGAAATCATTGGCTTTGAAGCTCTTGCTCGCTGGGAACACCCTCAACTTGGTATGGTTTCGCCAGCCGTATTTATCCCTTTGGTTGAGCAACGTAAAGTGATCATTGAATTGGGAGAGCAGATACTAGGCCAAGCTTGCCAATTTATTAACGAATTGCAAACGCAGTCGCAATTTTCGTTGGGTAAACGGCTAAGTATTCACGTCAATCTTTCTAGCCCGCATTTCTACAGTAAAAAATTGGTCGGGTACTTATCAGTATTGATTGAAAAATATCAAATTGAACCGGGACAATTAGTGCTCGAATTGACGGAAAGTATGTTGTTGGGGGCTGAAGAAGAGACGATCAAACGCATGGATGCGATAAAAAAACTCGGTATACAGTTGGCGCTTGATGATTTTGGTACGGGGTATTCCTCGTTTAGTACATTGTGTGATTTTCCATTAGATATAGTGAAGTTAGACCAGTCTTATATTTCCACATTGGAATCCAATGACAAAGCCAAAACCTTGGTGCGCAGTATTATCAATATGTCGCAAGAGCTAGGCTTAACTACCGTGGCTGAAGGGGTTGAAACTGCTTCGCAACTGCGCAAACTCAAAGTCTGGAATATTGATGAGATCCAAGGCTTCTATTTTTACAAGCCGATGAGTAAACAAGAGGTGTTCGATAATTTGTTGGGCGGAAAGGATATGCGGTAAAACCTGCGCCATCAAAAGGCAAAAATCCCCATGCGCTGGGGATTTTTCACTAGAGCGCCTAAACCACAAGATAGGAAAGAGGAATGTCTGGGCTAATTACTTCCAAGGTGGCTTGAGTATCGGCTAAATGGCTAATACTGCCATCAGACATCTCAACTAATGCGGCTGCGACAATATTATCAAAGCGTTGGCCATCCATCATTAACTGAACAAGAGCCACTTGCAGTGGTGGTAAGCTTGGGTTGAATGCGGCATTTTCAGCATACGCACCGACGTAGGTTTTACCATTCTCAATTTGCAGGGCAACACCACTGAGATTGTTGGTATAGGGTGCGTAACTGCGGTTTAGGCCATTAAGAGCTAAGCCAATGAGTGGGTCATCTTCGGTAGTTGTTTTGCCGTGGTTAGCGTCTGCCATTAGACCAGAATCAACACCTAAATCGGCAGGACCAAATGATTCTGGTAGGTACTCTTGCAGTGACTTCTCATCACGCTGTGGTAGCTGAATGGCAAGCGAGTCTGCGGTCGTAAGCTCATTCATAAACTGACGGCAGTGCCCACAAGGGCTGAAGTTGATGGTAATGTCAGCAACGCCTTGTTCACCTTTCATCCACGCATGGCTGATGGCACACTGCTCGGCGTGTACGGTTTGTCCTAACTGTGCACCGGAAAACTCCATATTCGCACCAAAGTACAAACGGCCCGATAAACCTCTGACGATGGCTCCCACGTAAAAGTTTGAAAGCGGTACATAAGCATAGGCGGCCGCAAAAGGCAGCAGTGCAACGCGCAATTCCGCATCGTCTAAGCCAGAAAGAGAAAGCAGTTGGTTGAACTGTTCTGGTGATAGGGTTGCGTCAAAATCGTCTGATAGCAGAATAGACGACAAAAATTCTGCAACGGGTTTTGGCGTATCCGCTAGCGCCTGTTCAATACGGCTTTTCATAATGAGTCCTTATCTATGTATTGAGGAATATTCTAGGCGAAGAATGAAATTTTACTGAGATTTAAATCACGTAATTTAATGTAACGTAATTTTGGTTTTCACATTTAGAGTGAGGTCACACATGAAATCGATTACAGTCAGCCTTAAAGTGAGACACGTCTACAATCAAAACCCATGAGTAGACGTATCTTTGATTTCTGTTGGCACTCTATAGCGTGGACAACCACATTGAAAAAGCAAAAAAACTTGGAGCAAGTATCGATGTGATTACGCCGCACACGACTAATGCAAGTGAACTAAATGCTGCGTCACGTGGATCTTTTTCAGCGCAGGTTGCTGTGCCCAGCGCATGAGATACGGTGCCCATGGTTAAGCCTTTAGCAATGGGATGCGTGATGTTGAGAAGGTTATAGATAGGGTAGGCGAGAATCGCGCCAAACAGCCCTACAATGACCACTAAAACGGCGGCAATGGCTGGCTCCCCACCGAGGTTACTGGAAACTTCCATCGCAATCGGTGTGGTAACTGATTTACCCAGTAGGCTGGCGATTAAATGTATATCCGTTTGAAGATAAACAGCAATTAAGCTGGCTGTGAGCATTGACATAGCACTGCCCACCCCGCAGGCGAGGGCAATGATGCGCCAATTTGAGCGGATCTGAGGCAGTTGTTCATAGAGAGGATAAGCCAGCGCCACCACGGCCGGTTGCAACAGAAAGCTAAGCCACTGGTTATCAGCATAGTAACTGGCATAAGGGATGTTAAAAAATAGCAAGATAGGAATGATGATCACAAGGCTGAGCAGTAACGGATTCATTATGGCCGTTTTGCATTTTTTGCTGATCCAACGTGTCAGGAAAAAGACCGCAATCGTGAGCAATAACCACATCACTTATTCCCCTTTTTCAAAAAACGATCCAGCCCTAAACCCAGACAAACTAATACGATCAGCGTACCGCCCACCGCGCTGGCAAGAATCGGGATGGCGTTACTCATCAATAAATCAAAATGCTCGATTAATCCGACACTGATAGGGACAAATAAAATGACCATATAACGGATAAAAAGACTGGCACTGGGTTTTACCCATTCGACAGGCACGAGCCCACTTGCCAATAAACTAAACAGAATTAGCATTCCGATAATACTGCCCGGAATGGTGATGCCAAGCCAATGTTGAAGATTGATACCTGCCATCAGGCAAAGGAAAATCAGCCCCATAGAGACCAAATATTTTGCAATGGTATTCACAATAAAAGTCGGTGCCTTGTTGTGCCTAAACTATTTTCGGAAATGGAATCGCAGCGTGTTGGTTTGAAACCTGACAGCGCGAAAACCTCGTACATTAACTCGCGATGTCTTCGACATAACGGTAAACGGATTTTAAAATAGCCATTTTCTTTTCGTCACTGCTGTGGGTGTGAACTAAGTTCTCTAAATTGAGCATGTACTCTTCAAGGTGGCTTTCGAAATAATCACGACAGTGGGTTGCCCAACGTCTTTGCTCTTCGTCACTTAATGTCAATGGGTAATGGCGAGCGCGGTAGCGAAACAGCAAGGGTTCGATGCGCTTATCGCTAAAACTAATGTCTAATGCGGCGAGGTTGACAGGGTCAGCTTGGCGAATGATCTCCATCGCCGCTTTGTCGGCCGGAGAGAAGAAACCGTCGTAGAGTTGAGTATCGACATCGTCACTGTGCTTATATTCTCGCTCAATTGTGTAGAGGCCAATCAGCTTTTCTCTAATCTCTGGATACTGCTTGATGAGCGCTAAGTGTTCAAGGCACAGGTTTCTATCGACCCCGATATGGTCTGCATTTTCGGCCGTTAATGTTTTGGCCGGCGCAAGGATAGGGCATTTATTGAGATGCACTAATTTGATGGGCACTGGCAACTCATCTTCTGCCAACTCTTCGCGTTTGGTATATAGACGTTGATGCAGTTCTTCGCTGCTTAAATCGATCAGGGGTTGAGGGTTTTTGGCAAGGTCCACCACAATAACCGCATTTTGATTGGTGGGATGCCAAGCAATCGGCACGATCCAACTGGTGTATTGGCATTCTCGGCCTAACATACCCGATACGTGCATTAAAGGTGTCATGTTGACGATATCAATCAGATCATTGAGTTTGCGTTTATGGCGCATGTTAAAAAAGTAATCAAACAACTTGGGTTGGGCGGCTTTTACTTTTTTGGCCAGCTCAATGGTGGCGATAACATCGGCCATAGCATCGTGGGCATTTGCGTGTTCGATGCCATTGGCAACCGAGAGATGCTCCAACTTAAAACTGGTAAAGCCTTCGTCATTTTCGGGCCAGTTGATGCCTTCTGGGCGTAGCGCATGGCAGGCGCGCATCACATCAAGTAAATCCCAGCGTGAATTGCCGTTTTGCCAGCTCCAAGCATACGGATCAATGAAATTACGATAGCAAGTGTAACGCGTTACTTCATCATCAAAACGAATGCTGTTGTAACCAAGACTGGTGGTGTTGGGTGTGGCGAGTTGTTGATGAATTTTGGCGATAAATTCAGGCTCTGGCAAGCCTTGGGCCACCGCTTTTTGTGGTGTGATACCCGTAATAAGCGCCGCTTCTGGAGAAGGCAAATAGTCCGCTGGTGGTTGACAATAGATAACCAGTGGTTCGCCAATAATATTAAAATCCATATCGGTGCGAACGCCCGCAAATTGGCTCGGACGATCTTTCGCAGGGTTGACTCCCCACGTCTCATAGTCGAGGAAAAAGAAAGTAGGCGGGTGCTCTTGTCGCATTCGATAGTATCCAGTCGCTGAAATTTAAGGTTTATTAGACCATTGCCCGTGTGACATAGCAATGTGCGAAGCATGTTCTGATGAGGATTTGAAATGAAAAAGCCGGCGCATTGGCACCGGCTTGGAGAAAAACGAGAACGTTCGATACTTTCTAGGCTTGCTGTTCTTGAACTTGTACCTGTTTACCGTTCAGTAATCGGCTGGTAATGGTACCTGCCGTCATTGAGCCTGAAACGTTCAACGCGGTGCGGGCCATATCAATCAAGGGTTCAATGGAGATAAGCAGTGCTGCAATCGTCACTGGTAGGCCCATCGCTGGTAGCACGATTAAGGCTGCAAAAGTGGCACCGCCACCGACGCCGGCAATACCAAATGAGCTGATTGCGATAATAGCCACTAGCGACAAAATAAAGTGCACGTCCATTGGATTAATACCGACGGTAGGAGCAACCATCACAGCGAGCATGGCTGGGTAAATACCAGCACAGCCGTTTTGACCAATAGTGGCACCGAATGAAGCCGATAGGTTGGCAATTGCTGGTGGTACGTTCAGCTTAGTGATTTGCGCTTCTACATTAAGAGGAATGGTTGCCGCTGAGCTACGTGAGGTGAACGCGAAGGTCAACACTGGCCAAATTTTTTGGAAATACTCTTTAGGGCTAACGCCTACAAAAGAAACCAATATACCGTGCACCACAAACATCAATGCAATGGCGACATAAGAGGCGACAATAAAACCGAGCAAACTCAGAATATCGCCCGCGCTTGATGTAGCGACAACTTTCGCCATCAACGCCGCAATACCGTAAGGGGTTAGTGCCATCACCATTTTCACGAGGCGCATAACAATCGACTGTATCGCTTCGACAAAGGTGCGGATTGGCGTTTCTAGCTCGGCTTTCTCTGACATTACTTTACGCGCCGCAATACCCGTTAGTACGCCAAAAATAACCACAGCGATGATCGAGGTTGAGCGAGCACCGGTTAAGTCGGCAAAAGGATTGGTCGGAATAAAGCTTAATAGCATTTGAGGAATAGTTAAATCACTCACAGTAGCGGCGCGGCTTTCTAGTACAGCAATACGCGCCGTTTCACGGCTGCCTTCAACGAGGCCGTCTGCTGTTAAACCAAAAGCTTGGGTGACAAAAATACCGATCAATGCCGAGACAGCGGTCGTCAGCAGTAAGATAGAAATGGTCAGGCCAGAGATTTTACCGAGCGAGCCACCTTTATCGAGCTTCACAACCGCAGCGATCATCGACACCAGCACCAAAGGCATAATCACCATTTTTAGCAAACCAACATAGCCGTTACCGACGACGTTGACCCAGCCTAATGTTTCCTTGATAGCCACATGTCCTTCACCAAAAACTACTTGTAGAGCAAGGCCAAATGCGCTGCCTAGGATTAACCCAAGTAGCACTAAGCGTGAAAGAGTGTGAGACTTTTTCTGCTGTCCGAAGAGAAAAAACAGAATGCCAATAAATACTGCGAGTGCGGCAATGGCTGCAACTGACATGATGCGACACCTTAAAAGTTGTGTACCCATGATTACGTTGATCGCCGATGAGCGATGTAGTCGATAATGCTAGGTAAAAGGGGAATAAAAGCGATGAAACGCAACCATATCTTTTAACGTAGGTTAATCCAAAGACAAAATCAGCATGATTTAGAACAAATGGTTATCAATCTTTCTATTGTGCTGGTAAATGAACCGATCGGTGAGTTATTTAAGCAAGTCATTGATACTTCTTGAGCAAGGCAAGCATATCGCGAGAGTGCAAAATATCTATGGCGTGTGGTTGTATCGAGCCGAGCTCTACTGAACTCACAAAATCTCGCGAGTTCAGCTGATGATCTGAATAATTTAGTGAGTAAGTTTAAGACCCAGTAATTTCTGGGGAGATTTTTTATACCTAACCCATTTGAAGGAGAGAAAGTTAACCACTGACTTGCTGTTTCCATAAGCGTGCGTAAAGTCCTGCACGTGCGAGCAACGCTTCGTGAGTACCTTGCTCGGCCACTTGCCCATCTTCGATGACGATAATGTTATCGGCATGACGAATCGTCGATAACCGATGTGCAATACTGATCACCGTTCGATCATGGCAAATGGTTTCCATATTGCTCATGATGGCCGCCTCTGACTGATAATCGAGCGCTGAAGTCGCTTCATCAAGCAGTAAGATTTTTGGGTTAACTAACAATGCGCGAGCCAGTGCAATGCGTTGACGTTGCCCGCCAGATAAGTTGGCACCTCTTTCTCCTACTTGTTGTTCAAACCCTTGTGGCAGCGCTTCAATAAAGCTTAGCGCACCAGCAAGCTTTGCAACGTTTATCAGCTCTGCATCGCTTGCATCGGGTTTACAAAGACGAATATTGTCGGCAACGCTGCCTGCAAATAGCATGCTTTCTTGCAGCACCACACTCATGCTGCGCCTTAACGAGACCGGATCTGCAATGGCGAGATCCATACCATCGACCAAGACTTGCCCATGCAAAGGTACATAAAGACGCTGTAGCAGTTTCGTTAATGTACTTTTGCCAGATCCGGAAGGCCCAGTAATA
Source organism: Vibrio sp. B7 (assembly GCF_963888765.1). Lineage (NCBI taxonomy): Bacteria > Pseudomonadati > Pseudomonadota > Gammaproteobacteria > Vibrionales > Vibrionaceae > Vibrio > Vibrio sp. B7. The sequence continues at coordinate 251,057 of NZ_CAWPKR010000037.1, read as the reverse complement.
CCAATAAATTGCCCCGGAGCGATGGTCAACGAGAGATTCGCTAAGACTTCCGGTGCATCGATATGATAACGGAAGCGAACATTTTTAAACTCAATGCCTCCTTGAACAGAAGGGATGGAAGCAAGGCCATCTTTACTATTTTCAGCCGGTTCGTTAAGAATGTCGCCTACGCGACGCAAGGCTACTAAGGTGTGCTGGAAATCTTGCCACACTTGCGCAAGTCGCAAAACGGGTTGAGTAACATGCCCTGCTAGCATATTGAAGGCGACCAATTCACCGGGGGTGAGCTGCCCATTGAGCACTAAATTGACTCCCCACCAAAGTAAAATGGCAGCGGCTATTTTCTGCACTAAGGCAATCAATTGCCCAGCAATTAAACTGGCTTTTTGGGCTGAAAACGCGCATTCAATTTGTCGACTGAGTATTTGCTGCCACCGTTCTAAAAATCGAGCTTCCGTTGCGGTTGTCTTGATTGTTTCTATACCCGTTATAGATTCAGTCAGGAAGGTGGTTGTCTCTGCTTCTGCGTCATACTCTGTCGTTACCTTGTGACGAACCCAAGGTCCAATACCTAACCACAGCAGAAAATAAATCACTAATGAACCGATAATCAGCCCGGTGAGCGCTGGCGCATAATGAAACATCACACCAATAAAGAGGGTGATAAAAATGAGATCCAAGAGCAGCATTAAGGTTGAGCCCGTCAAAAACTGACGTATTTGCCCCATTTCCCGTACGCGGGCGATGATTTGCCCCGTTTGACGCTGCTTGAAATAACTTAATGGAAGATTAATCAAATGCCGATACAATCGCCCCGATAGCTCTGCATTGACTTGACTAGAAAGATGACCAAAAACCGTATTGCGCAAATAACTGTAAAGAGGTTCAGCAATGGCTAGCGCAAGCATAGCCAGCGCTAAAACGTGCAAACTCGACAAACTTCGCCCCACAAGAACCTTATCAATAACGGTTTCAAAAAGTTTGGGACCAAACAGGGCAAACAGTTGCAGCACAATCGAATACAGAAACACATCACGTAGCTGTTTTGACTGACGAAGTACCGAAGGCATAAACCAGCGGAGGCCAAAAGCGACATCGCTTGGCTCTATACTCTGCTCAATCAGTAATAAGACCTCATAACAGGAACTTGACGATCCTTGCGCCAACGGAAACTCGAAATAGCGCTGTTTAATGGGATCGTACAAGGTCCAACCATACTCGTTTAGCGCATGAATGACATGCCATTGCTGACGGATTTTGACCAATGCAGGTAGCGGGATCGGCTCGCTTCCTCTGACGGTGATCATTCGGCTTTTCATACCAATAGATTGAGCGGCTCGCTGAATGTCGAGAGCACTGAGCTCATTTTCGGCAACGCCTAGTGTATGAATCAGTTGTGATGGCGTGACTTTCTTATCAAATGAAAGGCTGGCAAACGAGAGGGCCGCTAATGCGCCATGGCTTTCTTGATCATGAACCGTTGAGACGGTGTTGGTTAAGGTATCCACTCTATTTTTCTCGCAATGCTTCAGCTTGATATTCTCGGATTGGGCTGAGTAGATAATCGATGATCCGACGTTGGTCGGTTTTAATCTCAGCCACGACAGACATACCGGGCAATAAGGCAACAGAGGCACCATCGACCTCAATTGTGTGGTTTAACAATTGCACTTGAGCGGGAAAAACCAACCCAAGTTGCTCATCCATTGTCGAGTCTCTAGAAACGTGGACCAATGTTGCCGATAAGGTGCCGTAACGCGTATAGGGAAAGGCATCAATTTTCAACGTCACGGGTTGGCCAGCATAAATAAAGCCAATGTCTTTATTGAGAATTTTAACTTCGGCGACTTGTACCGAATCGTCAGGCACAATAATCATCAAATTTTGTGCTGGTTGTAAGACTGCCCCAAGGGTGTGAACACTCAATTGCTGTACAGTGCCAGTGACAGGAGAGCGAACCACTTGTAATCCTTCATGTTCGCGTACTTTGTCCAGTTCATGTTGCAGCGCTGAGAGTTGTAGGTGTGCTTGCTGACTTTTGTCTTGCCACTCTCTGGCTTTTTGCGCACGCAGCGCTTTTAAACGCTCTTCTAGGTTGAGATATTGCTTTTGCAGCACGTGCTGTTGTGATGTTTGCTGGGCTAACGCTCGTTCGGATTCTAATAACTCTTTTTCCTGCTCCAGATACTGCACTTGACCGATCAAACGCTGTTGTTTGAGCTTTTTTTGAGCATCAAGGCGCTGAGTAATATTACTCACTAACTGCTTTAAGCCTCTGATATCGACCTCAAGTGAGGACTGGGAAGCAAGATTGACCTGCATTTCAGCACGCAAGTTTTCCAACACCGATGTGAATTCGTTCTTTTCAGTATCAAAGCTGTCAATGACCTCTTGCTGCGCCGAAGGTGCCAATGCCAAATACAGGGGATGTTGAGCTAGATCAGCCTTACCACGCAACGCTTGATACTTGAGAAATTCATGGGTTTGATAGCGTATTTGATGACGCAAACGTTCAATATCTTGGCTAACGCCTAACGTGTCCAGAGTCAGTAAGGGCATCCCTTTTTCGACACGTTCGCCGTCTGCTATATGGATTTGTGCTACTCGGCTTTGTTCGTAAGACTGAATCACTTGCGAGCGCCCAGGGACTAACAGCCGCCCGTTTGCGGTCGCTTGGATATCCAATTTCCCCCAATAGGTCCAAAGTAAGGTGAGCAGTAACCCTACACTTAGCGTGATGGCGGTGATGCGAGCAAACGGAGAGGGTGGGCTCTGCTGTAGAGCAAGATGGCCGGGTAAAAACTCAAAATAGCCGTTCGTTTTCGGGCGCTTAGAGCGAAGCTTCTTTAACTGAGAGATCATACTCGCTCATCCTCTTGTTTTAATGCTCGTTGCAGTTGCCACAACTGGAAATATTTGCCTTGCTCTGCGAGAAGTTGTAGATGCGTGCCTTGCTCTGTAATCTCGCCTTTTTCCAGCACGATAATCCGGTCACACTCTCTTACCGTAGAGAGGCGGTGTGCAATGGTAATAACGGTACGCCCGGCGGCAATTTGCTCCATATTGGTTTGAATGATGGCTTGTGATTCGTCATCTAAAGCGCTGGTGGCTTCATCAAGAATCAAAATCTTAGGGTCTGCAAGCAGTGTGCGGGCAATGGCTAAACGTTGTCGTTGTCCGCCTGAAAGTGACTGCCCCCCTTCAGCTAAAATCGTGTCGTAACCCAGTGGCAGCTTTAAAATAAAATCATGAGCGCCCGCTAATTTTGCTGCTTGCACAATCTCATCCAAACAGGCTTGTGGCTTTGAATGGGCAATGTTGTCACTAACACTTTTACTAAAGAGAAAGTTCTCTTGTGATACCACCCCCAACTGGCGACGCAATTCATGAACACCGATCTGTTTGAGTGGGGTGTTATCGAACATGATTTGGCCTGATTCAGGGCTGTACAGCTTGAGTAAAAGCCGAGCCAAGGTGCTTTTTCCCGACCCCGAGCCACCGACCACACCAATTTTCTCACCCGCTTGGATATTGAGTGAAAGCTGATTGATGGTCAGCGGTAAATCGGGTTGATAACGGAAACTCACCTGATTGAGAGTGATCGCACCTTGCAGCTGTAGAGGATGGCTGGCTTGCTGCTGCTCGGTGGGCAAATTGAGTAGGTCGGAAAGTTTATCGACTGCAATTTGCGCTTGTATAAATTGCCCCCACAGCTCGACGAGCCGGGCAAGAGTTTGTGCAACATGACTGGCGAGCATGTTAAAAGCGATCAGTTGACCTATGGTCATTTGTAACGCGAGCACTTCGGATGCACCAATCCATAGTAGAAAGACGCTCGCTATTTTTTGGATGAACTGCACTGCGTGGCTAGAGCGGTTATTCCACTGCTGAACCACATAGTTGCTCGATATCATCTGTTCGGTTTGAGTATCCCAACGTCGAATAAAGCGAGGTTCAGTCGCTAAGCTTTTAATGGTATCACTCCCCGCGACGGTTTCAGTTAGAAACGAAGTGTTGTGCGCCATATGGGTAAATTGTTGTTCAATCGCTTGTTGCAGCCTTGGGGTTAGCCACCAAGCCAAAAAGAGATAACACGGCAGTGTGGCCAATACCAATAAGGTTAGCCCGCCAGAAAGTAAGCTCATCACATAGAAAAAGATCACGAGAAAAACGAGATCAATCGTAAGGGTAAACATCGAACCTGTGATGAACTCGCGTATGGTATCGAGCTCTCTTACTCGAGTCACAATCGCCCCAACTTGCCTTGATTTGAAAAACAGCAGCGGCAAACCAAACAGATGGTGAACCAATTTAATGCCAAGCTTAATATCAATGCGGTTAGCGGTATGAGCATATTGATATTCGCGTAAACCGCGTAGCAATACCTCAGCTATTCCAGAAATAACTAAGACGAACACTAAAACATCGAGTGTCGAGTGGGCTTGATGCACTAATACTTTGTCCATCACGACTTGGAAAAATAGCGGTGTAATAAGTGCAATAACTTGCAGTACGAAAGAGAATAAAACAATCTCAGCGATTAAATGTTTATGTTGCGATAATTCAGGTAAGAACCAACGAATATCAAAAGAGGATTGCTTTTTTTTGATATCTAGCGTTTTTCCATTCCAATTCTGTTTTAAATAGCTTGCATCTACTACTTTTGGGGCATCTGAATCACATGGGTGAATTAAACATTTATCCTGTTCAACTTTAGCCAAAATAAATGGGTGATTATTTTTGTTAAATAAAATAATCGGTTTCTTTATTTTAGTAATTCCAGTAAAAGACTTCACTTTATTAGCAGTGACTAAATAATTTCTTCCTTTTAAATCTTTTATTATTGAATCAATTGCATTGGATGGCGTTTCATTAGAGATGTCTAATTTTATCTCACGAATTCCGATCAGCGGTAAGTAGACTGATAAGCAATGTAGCATGGCTTTTTTTTCATTTAAATCAGTCATATATTTGATTCTTCAAGGGCCAGAAAAAGAAAGGGGGCGGATCATATCATTAATATCAATAGATGCTCAAATATTATCTGGTCTGATTAGTTAATTGCGGTTTTTAAAGGTTTTAATTATCAGTTGCTTGTATTCGGTAATATTTTGGTTTTGTTAATTTATTCATGACTTAGCGTTATTGTATGGTTGCATGCCATTGAAATGCTGTATAACATTAAAAATCATTTTTGGGTTATCGCTACTTTTTTATAAGTGGCTTTAATCTTTTTTTATTTTCTTTTTAAATTATGAGGTGATTTATTTATGTCTGAGAAATTTGTCCAAACAGTATCGAGTGTTAATTATAACAAAGGTGTTTTCTCTCTCTATTTTGTTGGACAGAATCAATCCAACATGGCAAACGGTATTATGGCGGAAAGTGATACGGACTTAGAGCTAAAAGAAGTGATTCATATGCCTGCTTCTGGTTTTATGTATATGGTTTCGATGGTTAAGAATATGCTTGAAGATCCTCGTATGAACGAAGAGTTAGAAAAATTAATTGCCGCAGGTTTTCTACCATCACCGAGTGAAGTACCTCAAGAGAGCGAGAGTGGTATTGAGCCTGCTAAAAAACGCGTGACACGCACGAAAAAATAAAAGGTGGCTTAGCGTATGTTGATTCAACATCACGCGGCAAAACTGGATCGTGCAATGATGCAGAAAATGATGGGTGGGATTCTTCTGCTCAGCCAATATTCTCCTCTGCATCAGCGGTATCTTATCAGTGAATGGCAGCAACGGATTATGCCATCATTTGAGTTAAATCAGTTTTGCTATTACGAAGATGAACAAGGACGTCCAATTGCATTTTGTAATTGGGCGTTTTTGTCTGAGCAAGTGAGAGAGTTGCTATTGTCCGGTGAACGAGAAATCGAAGCCGCTGACTGGCGCTCTGGTGATCATATCTACATTCCTGAAATGCTTGCTCCTTTTGGTCACGGACGTCAAATCGTCAATGACTTACGACAGCGTGTTTTTTTGCCGTGGAAAGGGCAAAAAGTGTGTACTGTCCGCGGCAAAATCGACACGCAAAACGACCGCTGTATCCGTAAGGTACAGTGGTTTTCTATTTAAATAATAATAAGAGCCACAGTCTATGGGAAAACCATTTTGGAGAAGTGTCGAATACTTCTTCACCGGAAATTATTCCGCCGACGATGGAAATAACGACATTGTTGCCATCGGTTTTGGCGGCGAAATTCATGCTTATGGCGGAGATGATCATATTCATCTGGGGTCGATCGGAGCCACGGTATATACCGGTTCAGGTAACGATACGGTATCGGCGGGGGCCGGCTATCTAAAAGTTGAAGATACAACGGGGAACCTGAGCGTTCGAGGCGCTGCGGGTTATGCTGATATCAAGAAAAACGGAGACGGTAATCTCTCATTTTCAGGTGCTGCTGGTGGTGTAGACATTGGTCATGACGGCCAGCATGGCAACATCAGCTACGCAGGTGCTGCGGCTTACAACCACATTAAGCGTCAAGGGTCATCAGGCCATGTTTCTTTCCAAGGTGCTGGTGGCTACAACGCTATCTGGCATGAAACCAATCATGGAAACTTGAGTTTCGAAGGTGCAGGTGCGGGCAATAAAATCGATCGTACTTGGTTTAACCAGTATCAAGGATCTCAAGGTGATGTGCGTTTTGTCGGCGCGGGGGTTGCTAACAGTATTAGCTCACGTGTTGAAAGCGGTAACCTGCACTTTAGTGGAGCTGGTGCGGATAACCATTTGGTTCGCAAAGGCAAGGTTGGGGATATTACCCTAGAGGGTGCCGGGGCATCCAACCGAATTGAGCGTACGCACAATGCGGACGATGTGTATACCGAAACACGCGGTAATATTCGCTTCGAAGGTGTGGGTGGTTACAACAGCCTTTACTCTGATGTGGCACATGGTGATATTCACTTCTCGGGCGGCGGTGCTTATAACACCATTACTCGTAAAGGTTCTTGGGATGACTTTGCGAAAGAAGGAATGGCCAATGCCAAGGCTGATAAAGTTGTATTAACTAAGGCGGTGATGAGTGGTTCATGGATAGGACAAAATCATCAAGTCACGGCAGTAAAATCAGCTAACGAGCCTAATACTTATCTTTTTGCTTTCGCAGACTCCTCGTATACCAAAATTAACAAAGTACAGTTGCGTAATGATCCTCAAACCGGAGAACTGAGATATTACTCTTCGGCTTGGTATAAAGAGGGTAACCATTTAAACAACTTAGCGAATCAAGATATTTCCAACAACGGTGGTTTCACAGCCGTTAATATCAATGGTGCTTACACGTTATCTGATCTCAAAGTTGAACATCAACAATCTGTCACTGTTCATGCGGTTGAGAAAAGCTTGACTGAATATGAGTGGGTGACTTACGCCAATGGTGCGGTGATTGATGCGAAAGATGTGTCATTGTCGGATGCAAAAATGGGTGGTCACGCCATTTTTGCTGATGGCACTAAGGTTGATGTCAAAGCGGTGAAATCAAACCGCAAACCCAACACTTATGTTTACGCTAAGGTGCTGGGACCTTACACGAAAATCGTTGTGGTTGAACTGGCTAACGATGCCGAAACTGGCGCGCTGAAATATCAAGCTCGCTCTTGGTATAAAGAAGGTGATCACACGGCCAATTTAGCTAACCAAGATATTTCGTCTGCGTATGGATATCACGCAATGGGCAAAGGGGGTTACTCGCTCAGCGACTTGCATTACAGCGTTAACGCGGTAAGAAGTACCAGCGAAACAGTGGCTGATATCGACGAATACACGGATCAAACCTTATTCAAACCCGTAAGCGATAGCGGTGAAAGCTCTGGCGATATTCATTTCAATGGTGTCGGTGGCGGTAACGTTATTAAATCCAACGTAACACGTGGTCATGTTTACTTTAACGGTGGCGGTCTTGCCAACGTGATCCTGCATAGCTCTCAGTTTGGTAACACTGAATTTAACGGTGCTGGCGCGGCTAACGTGATTGTCAAAAATGGCGAAGAAGGGGATCTCACCTTCCGCGGCGCAGGTTTGGCAAACGTATTAGTGCACCAAAGTCAGCAAGGCAAGATGGATGTTTACGCGGGTGGTGCGTTGAACGTGCTAGTTCGTGTCGGTAATGGTGACTATCTGGCTCGCTTATTGGCTTACGGCAACATCTCGGTACAGAAAGGCCAAGGCAATAGTCGAGTTACTCTACTGGGCGGCTATAACACGCACACGCAAATCGGTAGTGGTGATGCACTATGGCTAGCGGCTGGCGGTTTCAATGTCATGACGCAAGTCGGTCAAGGCGATGTGGCTTCGGTACTGGCTGGTGGCGCAAACGTACTGACCAAAATGGGTGATGGTGAAGTCACGGCGGGCATGCTGGGTGGTGTGAACGTGATTACTCATATCAGCAGTGATGATCAATTATCGAATACCACGGCGGTGGCACTCGGCGGCGCAAACATTTTCACCAAAAAAGGCAAAGGCAACACCCTTGCGGTGATGGGCGGAGGCGCTAACGTACTCACCCATGTCGGTGATGGCACCACAACTGGTGTCATGGTAGGCGGCGCGAACATCCTAACGAAAGTCGGGAATGGCGACACGACAGGCATTATGCTTGGTGTTGGCAACGTGCTAACGCATGTTGGTGATGGCCAAACCCTTGGTGTAATGGGCGCCGCAGGCAACATCTTCACTAAAGTGGGCGATGGAACATCCATTGCAGTCATGATTGGTGCAGGCAATATCTTTACCCATGTGGGCGAAGGGAATGCTTGGGCACTGATGGGCGGCCTTGGTAACGTCTTTACCAAAGTGGGCAACGGTGATGCTCTCGCGTTGATGGTGGCCGAAGCTAACGTCTTCACCCATATCGGTGATGGCATGTCGGTGGCGCTTATGTTAGCCAAAGGCAACATAGCAACTAAAGTCGGTAATGGAACCACACTTGCGGCTATGGTGGGTAACGCTAATATCTTTACCCATGTAGGTAGCGGCAGCACGTTTGCGGCGATGATCGGCCAAGCCAATATCATGACCAAAGTGGGCAATGATCTCACGGCGGCGCTGATGGTCGGCAAAGCGAACATCATGACCCATGTCGGCGATGGAACTAGCTTAGGAATATTTGCGGGCGAAGTGAACGTGATGACCAAAGTCGGCAACGGCACAACGCTGGCGGCGATGTTCGGTAAAGCGAACATCATGACGCATGTCGGCGATGGTCTAACGGGCGTGTTAGCACTGGGCGAAGCCAATATCGTCACCAAAGTGGGTGATGATTTCATGGGTGTTGTGGCCGCGGCGAAAGCCAACATCGTGACTCATGTCGGTGATGCAACCACCGCCGCTGTATTGGCGGGTAAAGGCAATATCCTCACAAAAGTGGGCGAAGGCACCACGGTAGGGTTGTTGATTTCCGATATCGGCAACGTGATGACCCATGTCGGAGATGGCACGACCATTGGTATTGCCAAGGGCAAGGCAAACATCATTACCAAAGTCGGTGATGGTTTGGGTGTTAACGTGGCTTGGGGTCAAGCAAACGTGTTTACCCAAGTGGGCGACGGTGATCGCTATAATTTTGCCAAAGGCGAAGCCAACGTCATCAGCAAAGTGGGCGATGGTCAAGAAGTCTCTGTCGTGCAAGGTCAAGCCAATATCATTACCCATGTGGGTGATGGTGATGATTATACCGGCGCTTGGGGCAAAGCCAACGTTATCACCAAAGTGGGTAATGGCCAAAATGTTGTGCTAGCCAAAGGTGAAGCCAACATTGTGACTCAAGTGGGTGATGGCGATAGCTTTAACGCACTTTGGAGTAAGGGCAACATCGTCACCAAAGTCGGTGATGGTATGCAGGTGACCGCCGCGAAAGGTAAAGCGAACGTAACGACTCGAGTGGGAGATGGCCTAAACGTCACCGCCGCTTATGGGGATGCCAATATTAACACCGTGGTTGGTGATGGTATTTCGGTCAATGTTGCTTGGGGCCAATACAACGTCAATACCAAAATCGGCGATGGTTTGAACGTCGCGGTCATGAAAGGTAAAGCCAACGCTAATATTCATGTTGGTGATGGTTTAGGGGTTAATGCTTCTTACGCTCAAAACAACGTGGCGATCAAAATCGGTAATGGTGATTTCTACAGTTTGGCGGTCGCGTCGAGCAACACCAGCAGCAACAAGCTCTCCGCCCTGTTTGATAACATCAAGCAAACCGTACTTGGTGTAGGTGGTAGCCAAGCAATCAACTACTTAGTGCAAGGCGATGAAGCATCATCATCCGGCACGCATAAAGGCCGTGGTGCGATTGCGACACCTGAAATCACCAAGCTGGATGGCTTCCAAATGGAGGCGATTGAAGAAGTGGGCTCTGATTTGGGAGACAGCCTAACAGGTAGTGTGACCAAGGTAGACGCACCTGATCTCAATCAAATGCAAAATGCGCTCAGCGTTGACGACTCTTCGGACCAAGTTCAAGGGCCAAATCTCATTGTTAATGGCGATTTTGAGCAGAGTGATTTCGGTTGGAGTTCTACGCATGGTGTCGAAGCTTATGTTTCTGCAAGTTCATATGGTTTGGAGCGGGATGGGCACGGTAACAATGTGTCTGAATTGGCAACAGATCAAAGCACGACTATCTACCAAGATATTCAGAACCTGACGGAAGGCGAGGTCATTGCTGTGAGCTTTGATTTTGCAAAACGTGCAGGCATTTCTAATAACGAAGGCATTGACGTTCTCTGGAACGGCGAAGTGGTTTTCTCATCGTCTGGTGACGAATCTGCTTGGCAGCAAAAAACCTTAAAACTGACCGCTCATGCTGGCAGTAACCGTATCGAATTCAAAGGCACAGGCCACGATGATGGGTTGGGCTATATCTTAGATAACGTAGTGGCGAAATCAGAAACGCCACAGCAAACTAATGCGGTGAGTGAGCATGCAACGCAAAATCAAGCGTCGCAGAATGCCCTATCAGATAAAGAGCGCGCAGAAGCGGATCGCCAGCGTCTAGAACAAGAAAAGCAGAAACAGCTCGATGCTGTCGCAGGTTCGCAAAGCCAGCTGGAATCTACCGACCAACAAGCCTTGGAAAATAATGGTCAAGCTCAACGCGATGCAGTGAAAGAAGAGTCGGAAGCCGTGACGGCTGAGTTGACCGAACTGGCACAAGGTCTCGATGTGCTCGATGACAAAGCCACGCATACGGGTGAGTCGGGCGACCAATGGCGCAACGATTTTGCCGGTGGCTTGCTTGATGGTGTTCAAACCCAATTGGACAACGCAAAACAGGTTTCTGGTGAGCAGATTGCTGCCGCGAAACAGACGCACGCGGACAATCAAAACAAAGTCAAAGATTCGGTTGCACAATCGGAAGCAGGCGTCGCAAAAGGTGAGCAAAACCTGGCGGGTGCAGAGCAAGACATTGCTGATGCTAAAATTGATGCTGAAAAACGTAAAGCTGATGCTTTAACGAAAAGCAACGATGCGAAACAAGCCGAATCTGACGCACACAGCGCAGCAAACGACGCGCAATCGCGTGGTGATCGCGATGCGATGAACGCGGAACATAAAGCCAACCAAGTGCAGAATGATGCGAAAGGGGCTAAGCAAAATGAAAGCGATCGCCCTGATCGTCAAGGTGTTGCGGGCAGCGGCCTTGCGGGTCAAGCACATAGCGTCGAAGCCGCTGGTGTTGCGGGCCGCCATATCAACGCTGACAGTCAAACAAACGCTGATGGCCGCTTTAGCGAGGGCTTGAGCGAGCAAGAGCTAGAAGCCTTAGAAGGTGCGACCAATGCAGTCAACCGCCTGCAAATTAACGCAGGAATTCGAGCGAAAAATACGGGTAGTTCTGTCACTTCGATGTTCACTGAGACAAACGCCGACAGCATTGTTGTGCCAACAACGGCCTCTCAGGATGTGAGCCGAAAAGAGATTCACATTTCGGGGGTGAACCTTGAAAGCTTAGGCGAAGCTTCGCATGACTCTGCAGAATCGCTTGTGGCTGCTCGCGCAGAAAAAGTGGCGAATCTTTATCGCTGGCTAGACACCGATAATGACGCGGCGACAGACAAGTATGTACCAGTCCCAGGTTTTGATCGCGTCGATGCCGATGTCTCTGATGAAGCCAAGGAGCGCATGATTCAATTTGTTGGTGGCTACATCGAACACACCGACAACCAAGTACCGAAAGATCAAGCGCAAGCATTAGCCACTTTGTTTGTTGAAGCGACGCTCGATTATGACTGGGACAAGCGCGTCGAATTTCTCACCAAGCTTGAGAGCTATGGTTATAGTTTTGAAGCGCCACACGGTGAGAAAAGCATTGTTTCGTTCTGGTCTGGTAGAAACTTTAAGGAATACCGAAACGTACTCGACAATGCGCAGGCTGATGGCAAAAAGGTAGTTTACGACATTGATGTTAAGGGCAATGCGTTTGCAATCGACCTAAACAAGCAATTGATGCGTTGGGGGGGCATGTTCCTCGACCCAGATAACGCTGAGCAAAATCAATTGAAATCGTCAATTGATGCAGCAACGTTCAGTAATACGGGTTTTTGGAGTTCAGTCTATGCAACGGGCGCACAAAATGATGTTTATGTTATTGCCCAAGGTGGCATGCGTCTTGGCAACTATTTCTGGAATGTTGAACTTCCTGCGCTGCGTCAATTGCAACGCGAAGGATTAGTGGGTGAAATCCGACTGCTGGATAAGCCAGTCTCAGCATACAAAGATATTCCTGTCGAAGATATTGGGCGCAGGCTAACTGATGCTGGTGTTGCCGTTAAAGTACGCTTTGATGCGTTGAGTCACGAAAAACAAGCTGATCTTTTGGCCGACAATCCAGATGGTTACAAGGCCGATACGCTGGTTGAACTGGATGTGAAGCTAAGCGCGATCGATAGCATGTTGCGTGAATCTCTACCATTCTATTCACTTCGTACTGAGCGCAATCTCTTGGTGCAAGAAGGCGATAAAGGTTTTGAAGTTCGATCGTGGCCGGGAACCGATGGAAAGAGAAAGACTATTCTTCTTGATAATCCTGAAGATGCAGCTCAACAAAAATCCATTGAGCGCTTTATCTTGGCAAACTTCGACAACTTCGAGCAGATGCCAGATGAGCTATTCTTAGTCGATAACAAGGTGCTCTCGCATCACGATGGCCGCACGCGAATTTTGGCACAAAAAGAAGACGGTGCTTGGACGTACAACACCAACGTAGAACTGATGTCTGTGACTGAGCTACTTGATGCTGCTCATGTGAGCGGTAAAATTCGTGGTGAAAGCTACCAACAAGTGATTGATGCACTGGCTGATTATCATACTATCCCTCTTCTATTCAAAGCCGCAAAGGATCTAGGGCACGGTGCGATTGATTATGCAGATTATAATTTGGAGTCCGTAGAAAAACTGGTGAACCTGCGCAAACAGGTTGAAGGCTACCTACTCGGCCACCCCGATTCTGGCCGCGTTGAGGCTATGAGTTCACTGTTAAACCAAGTGAATGTACGTTTAGAGGAAGTCTCGGTTCTTGTAGCCTCTGAGCAAAGCATCAAAGCTCACGATAACTTTAGCCGTCTGTATGACCAGCTTGATAACGCCAACTTGAAGGAGAGTAAACATCTGTATCTGGATGGAAATGGCGATTTCGTCACTAAGGGCAAAGGCAATCTTGCCAATATTGATCAGCTAGGCGGTAGCGATGCTGTACTTGAAAAAGTAAAAGCAGCCGTAAGTCATGAATATGGTCAAGCTGTTGCCGATACGATCTTCGCAGGGCTTTCTGCAAACGATCTTGCAAAAGATGGTAAAGGTATTGATATTGCTGGGTTAAACAAAGTACACCAAGCGATTGAACAGCACATGTCGCCAGTGAGCGCGACCATGTACATCTGGAAGCCGAGTGATCACAGCACACTAGGTCACGCCGCATTGCAAATTGGCCAAGGTCGCACGCAGCTTGAAGGTCAAGCCGCGGCTGATTTCAACAAGCAGAATTATGTGAGTTGGTGGCCACTAGGTAGCAAGTCATCCAATATCCGTAATATCTTCAACGTTGCAACAGAAGATCAGCCTGATCTTAAATTGCGTTGGAGCGACTTTAGCCAACCAGCTCATCAAAATGACACACTTGAGCATGATATGGCATCGGAAGAAAACGACCGTTTTGGTTTGAATGATGGCGAAACTAAGCTGAAACGTTTTATCGAAAAACTCAATGCCGCTAAAGGTATTGATGCCTCGTACAAAGACGCTTCTGAAGGTTATGCGAGTGTGCTACTGGGCAACCCGGATATACTTGAAACGACAGGCATTCCAGCACATGTATTCCAACCATTCGTTGAACAGTGGAATGACACCAGTTACGACATGATGGATGTAGCAAACCGTTTTGCTGAAGAGCTACAGAAACAAGCTCAAGCAAGTGGTGATCCTGCCCTAGTGGAAAAACGCATCGCTAATGTGGTTCGTCAGTTTGCTGAAAGAGCGCTAGAGGAGATTAAAGCGTTCAAAGCAAGCGAAGCGGATCAAGGCCGTGTATTCCGCATTAACTTAGAAGGGCTTGATACTGCGGCAATGCAGGCAGAATGGCATCGTCTAAGTAACGACCCGGATGCGCGTTATCAACTGCTCACCAAAAACTGCTCTAGCACGGTCGCTAAAGTGTTGAAAGCGGGTGGGGCAGATAAACTCATTGGTCACACATGGCTGCCTAAGTTTGGTGTTTGGACGCCGACCGAGCTTTTCAACTTTGGTCAAGCGTTACAAGAGGCCCAGTTAGAAATCGTGGCTAAGAAGCAAAGTCATCAAGTAAGCGATGTCCTTGATGCTCTATCAGGCAACGAGAAGCAGAAAGAAACCGTCGCCATCGAAAATGATGGTACGCCACCGCGCGATAAAGAATCTCTGAGCCCATTGACTCGCTTCCTCAATAACGAGTTGTATGGCGATAAAGAAGCTCGCCGTAAGATTGGCGAAATCACACAAACCCTACTTGATCATGCGGTGGAAAAAGGCGAATCGCAGAAAATCACCCTGCAAGGAGAAGCAGGCCGTTTAACGGGATATTACCATCAGGGAACTGCCTCAAGTGAAGGTGAAACAAGCGCGACCAGCGGCAAAGTCGTATTGTTCCTGCACGGTTCTGGTTCTTCTTCTGAAGAACAAGCGAGTGCGATTCGCAGCCACTATCAGAAACAAGGTATCGACATGCTCGCAGTCAACCTGCGTGGCTATGGTGAAAGTGACGGCGGACCAAGTGAAAAAGGCTTGTACCAAGACGCGCGCACCATGTTCAAGTACTTAGTGAATGACAAGGGCATTGACCCGAGCAACATCATCATTCATGGCTACTCAATGGGTGGTCCGATTGCTGCAGATTTAGCACGTTATGCTGTGCAAAATGGTCAAACGGTTTCTGGCTTATTGCTTGATCGTCCTATGCCAAGTATGACCAAAGCGATCACCGCTCATGAAGTGGCGAATCCAGCGGGCATTGTGGGGGCTATCGCGAAAGCGGTTAACGGCCAGTTCTCAGTGGAGAAGAACCTAAAAGGCTTGCCAAAAGAGACGCCGATTCTGCTGCTAACGGACAACGAAGGCTTAGGCGAAGAAGGCGAGAAGCTACGAGCTAAACTCGCGATTGCTGGCTACAACGTCACGGGTGAACAAACCTTCTATGGCCACGAAGCGAGCAACCGCTTGATGGGTCAGTACGCGGATCAAATTGTCTCCGGTCTGTTCAATGCAGAGCAAGCAGCGGTAGAAGCGGGCGAAGTGCTGAAAGGGCTAGAGAAAGACTTTAAACGCTATGGCGACGCGCTGAAACCAGATACGAGCGTACCGGGTAAATCGAAAGACATTCGCACTACTAAAGATTTCCTAAATGGTTACAAAAACGACCATGCGAAGGAAATCGTTGACGGCTTCCGCTCAGATATGAGCATCAAGCAACTGGTGGATTTGTTTGTTAAAGGCAACTGGAGTGCAGAGCAAAAAGGTGCGCTTGCTTGGGAAATTGAAAGTCGTGCACTGAAAGTGACGTTCCAGAACAAGTCTGAGAAGTACAACCGATTGTTCCGTGAGATTGCCTCGGCTGGTGTTGTGGATGCGAAAGCAACTGAACAACTCGCGCCACAGTTAATGCTGTTGAATCTAGCGAATGACGGTTTTGGTGGACGTTGTGATCCACTTTCTAAACTCGTTTTGGTTGCGAAACAGCTGGAAAACGATGGTCAAGTTGGTGTGGCAAGACAACTGCTGGAGAAGATGTACTCAGCGGCAGCGGTGCTGAGCAATCCAACGCTTTACTCAGACAGTGAAAAAGCCAATGCAAGCAAGTTGCTCAGCAGCTTGGCGGCCATTCATGCGAAGAACCCAATGCATGATACGTCGATGAAAGTGTGGCAGGAAAAGCTGGAAGACAAGCAAGCGCTGACCGTAAACGGTGTGGTTGAGAAAATCACGGATGCATCAGCTAACGGTAAACCTGTGTTGTTGGAACTTGATGCACCGAAACACGCAATGGCGGCTTGGGCGAAAGGCTCTGGTGACGAGCGGGTTTACGGCTTCTATGATCCAAATGCTGGCATCGTAGAGTTCTCATCAGCAGAGAAGTTTAGCGCCTACCTAACGCGTTTCTTCGGCAAGTCCGATCTGGACATGGCTCAACGCTACGAATTGGG
The DNA here is from genome assembly GCF_963888765.1 of Vibrio sp. B7. Classification (NCBI taxonomy): domain Bacteria; kingdom Pseudomonadati; phylum Pseudomonadota; class Gammaproteobacteria; order Vibrionales; family Vibrionaceae; genus Vibrio; species Vibrio sp. B7. Next base: position 234,369 of record NZ_CAWPKR010000037.1, on the reverse strand, counting down.
TAAAAACGCCGCAGGGGAGCCGATCTTCAACCGTGTGGTGGTAATGGATGGCAACACATTAGCAAGCTACAAGCCAACCTTTGGTGATAAGACCACCATGCAGGGAATTCTTGAGCTGCCAGTGTTTGACGCGACACCGATTAAAAAGCCTACGGGTGGAGTCGCGAGCGATCTCGAAGCATTGGGTGATAAAACCAAGGTCGTGGTTGATTTAGCGCAAATCTTTACGGTGCAAGAGCTGAAAGAAAGAGCAAAAGTTTTTGCTAAACCGATTGGCGCATCCTACCAAGGTATTCTCGATCAACTCGACCTTGTGCATCAGGCTAAAGGCCGCGATCAAATCGCAGCGAGCTTTGAGCTTAATAAGAAGATTAATGCCTACATCGCTGAACATCCAACTTCGGGGCGGAATCAAGCGCTAACGCAGTTGAAAGAGCAGGTCACCAGTGCGTTGTTTATCGGTAAGATGCAAATTGCCCAAGCGGGTATTGATGCAATCGCACAAACAAGACCGGAGCTTGCCGCTCGTATCTTTATGGTCGCGATTGAAGAAGCCAACGGTAAACACGTAGGTTTGACGGATATGATGGTTCGTTGGGCCAATGAAGACCCATACTTGGCACCGAAGCATGGTTACAAAGGCGAAACGCCAAGTGATCTTGGTTTTGATGCGAAGTACCACGTAGATCTAAGTGAGCATTACGCTGATTTCAAACAGTGGCTAGAAACGTCTCAGTCGAACGGGTTGTTGAGTAAAGCGACGTTGGATGAATCCACTAAAACAGTTCATCTTGGCTATAGCTATCAAGAACTTCAGGATTTGACGGGTGTGGAATCGGTGCAAATGGCATTCTACTTCCTGAAAGAAGCGGCGAAGAAAGCGGATCCGATTTCTGGTGATTCAGCTGAAATGATACTGCTGAAGAAATTTGCAGATCAAAGCTACCTATCTCAACTTGATTCCGACCGAATGGATCAAATTGAAGGTATCTACCGCAGTAGCCATGAGACGGACGTTGACGCTTGGGATCGTCGTTACTCTGGTAAAGGCTACGATGAACTGACGAATAAGCTTGCTAGCGCAACGGGTGTTGACGAGCAGCTTTCGGTTCTTCTGGATGATCGTAAAGGCCTCTTGATTGGTGAAGTGCATGGCAGCGACGTTAACGGCCTGCGCTTTGTTAATGAACAGATGGATGCACTGAAAAAGCAGGGAGTCACTGTTATTGGCCTTGAGCATTTACGCTCAGACCTTGCGCAACCGCTGATTGATCGCTACCTAGCTACGGGTGTGATGTCGAGTGAACTAAGCGCAATGCTGAAAACAAAGCATCTCGATGTCGCTCTGTTTGAAAACGCACGTGCTAACGGTATGCGCATTGTCGCGCTGGATGCCAACAGCTCCGCACGTCCAAACGTTCAGGGAACAGAACATGGTTTGATGTACCGTGCTGGTGCTGCGAACAACATTGCGGTGGAAGTATTGCAAAATCTGCCTGATGGCGAAAAGTTCGTTGCTATTTACGGTAAAGCGCATTTGCAGTCTCACAAAGGGATTGAAGGGTTCGTTCCTGGTATCACGCACCGCCTCGATCTTCCTGCGCTTAAAGTCAGTGACTCGAACCAGTTCACAGTTGAACAAGACGATGTGAGTCTACGTGTTGTCTACGATGATGTTGCTAACAAACCGAAGATCACGTTCAAGGACAGTTTGAGTGGCGCAAATACCGCGCTTCACAATCAAAATGTGAATGATTGGGAACGTGTTGTCGTGACTCCGACAGCAGACGGTGGCGAAACCCGTTTTGATGGTCAAATCATCGTGCAAATGGAGAACGATGCTGTTGCTGCAAAAGCGGCTGCGAACCTTGCGGGTAAGCACCCAGAAAGCAGTGTGGTGGTGCAGCTCGATTCTGACGGGAATTATCGCGTGGTGTATGGCGATCCGTCTAAACTGGATGGAAAGCTACGCTGGCAGTTAGTGGGTCATGGTCGTGATGACTCAGAAAGTAACAACACGCGTTTAAGTGGCTACAGTGCCGATGAGTTGGCAGTGAAACTGGCCAAGTTCCAGCAGTCGTTTAATCAAGCGGAAAATGTCAGCAGCAAGCCTGATCATATCAGTATTGTTGGCTGCTCTTTGGTGAGTGACGACAAGCAAAAAGGCTTTGGTCATCAGTTTATCAATGCGATGGATGCGAATGGTCTTCGTCTTGATGTCTCTGTACGCAGTTCTGAACTGGCTGTAGACGAAACGGGGCGTAAGCATACCAAGGATGCGAATGGCAATTGGGTTCAAAAGGCCGAAAGCAACAAAGTGTCGCTAAGCTGGAACGAGCAAGGTGACGTTGTTGCCAAGGATGAGCGTATTCGCAATGGTATTGCGGAAGGCGACATCGATTTATCTCGCATTGGTATCAGCGACGTTGACGAGCCAGCTCGTGGTGCGATTGGTGACAACAACGATGTGTTTGATGCGCCAGAAAAACGCAAAGCGGAGACAGAGACCTCATCTTCTTCTGCAAACAACAAGCTCAGCTACTCAGGTAATATTCAAGTCAACGTGGGTGACGGTGAGTTTACAGCAGTGAACTGGGGCACATCGAATGTGGGTATCAAAGTCGGCACGGGTGGCTTTAAGTCGTTGGCCTTTGGTGACAATAACGTCATGATTCACATCGGTAATGGTGAGAGCAAGCACAGCTTCGATATTGGTGGTTATCAGGCACTAGAAGGTGCGCAAATGTTCATCGGTAATCGCAACGTTAGCTTCAACAAAGGTCGAAGCAATGATCTGATTGTGATGATGGATAAGTCAATTCCGACTCCGCCATTGGTCAACCCGTTTGACGGTGCCGCTCGTATTTCGGGTGTGCTACAAAGCATTGCCACTTCGGGTGAGGGCAAAGATTGGCTCGCGGCTCAAGAACAGCAATGGACATTGTCTGGTGCGAAGAAGTTCGTCAAAGATATGTCTGGTTTGGATCAGAGCAGCAGTGTTGATTACACCAGCTTGGTTGAACTGGACTCGCAGAATGAGCGTAGTAGCCGTGGCCTGAAGCACGATGCAGAAGCAGCTCTGAACAAGCAGTACAACCAATGGCTAAGCGGCAACGGTAACAATGACACCAGCAAGCTCAGCCGTGCAGATAAGCTGCGTCAAGCCAATGAGAAGCTTGCGTTTAACTTTGCCGTGGGTGGTCAAGGTGCGGATATCCAAGTGACGACAGGTAACTGGAACTTCATGTTTGGTGACAACATCCAGTCTATTTTGGATACCAACCTAGGTTCACTATTTGGCCTCATGACACAGCAGTTCTCTGCCACGGGTCAGGCCAAAACAACCTTCACCTACACGCCAGAAGATTTGCCTCGTCAGCTTAAGAATAAGCTATTAGGTCAGTTCGCTGGCGTGGGTGCAGAGACCACGCTGGCGGATATTTTTGGCGTGGATTACACCGCGTCAGGTCACATTGTTTCGCGTAATGGTGAAGCTGTTGATGGCGTGGCGATTCTCAAAGAGATGTTGGAGGTCATTGGTGAGTTCAGTGGTGACCAACTGCAAGCCTTTGTTGACCCTACCAAGCTAGTAAATAGCCTAGAGGCGGGTATCAACATGGGGGCGGATGGCATTAAGTCTTTTGCTGAAACTCATGGACTGAAAGAGAAAGCACCAGAGGAAAACGATACAGCGCAAGTGACTCTCAATGGCGCGTCTGCGGCAACGGAAAACGTATCAGCCACTGTTGAAGAAACCAAACCAGAGCGCGCATTTGGTTTTAATGCGCTCAATTTGCCCAATTTATTTGCCACCATGTTTAGCAAAGATAAGCAGGCAGAGATGGCATCATTGGTCAGTAATCTGAAGCAGAATCTCACCGCCGATTTGCTCAATATGAAGGATAAAACGTTTGATTTCCTTCGTAACAGTGGGCATTTGCAAGGGGATGGCGATATGAACGTTTCTCTGGGTAATTACAACTTCAACTGGGGCGGTGACGGTAAAGATCTCGGCGCTTATCTAGGCGACAATAATAACTTCTGGGGAGGACGTGGAGACGATGTGTTCTACGCAACGGGAGTCTCCAATATTTTCACCGGCGGTGAAGGCCACGATATGGGCGTTTTAATGGGTCGCGAGAACATGATGTTCGGCGGTGATGGTAATGATACGGCAGTTGTGGCCGGACGCATTAACCACGTCTTTATGGGCGCGGGTGATGATCAATCCTTTGTCTTTGGCGAAGGTGGTGAGATCACCATGGGGTCAGGTAATGACTATGCGGTCACTTCAGGTAACTTCAACCGTGTGGACATGGGAGACGATCAAGACTTTGCTGTAACCATCGGTAATAACAACCAACTTGATCTTGGTGCAGGCAATGACTTTGCGAGAGTCTTTGGCAATCACAACCGAATTGATGCTGGCCAAGGAAACGATGAAGTCAAACTGATGGGTTACCATGCTTCGATTAATGCTGGCGAGGGCGAGGATTACTTAATTGCCGCCGCCATCTCAAAATTCAGCACATTAAACGGTGGTGAAGGTAACGATGTCATGGTGCTTGGGGGTTACCAAAATACGTTCAAAGGCGGTGCTGGCGTAGACAGTTTTGTGGTCAGTGGTGAGGTGATCGATAACGTGGTTGAAGATATTCGCCAAGGTGAAAACATCATCTTCAACGGTATTGATTGGAACCGTTTATGGTTTGAGCGTAGTGGTTACGATCTGAAAATCTCTATGGCACGCCATACTGATACCTCTTCCGATCAAACGCTATTTGATGCGTTAGGTTGTGTGACTTTCAATGATTATTTTGCAAATAATCGAGCCAAACTTATTATCGGTTTAGGTGAAAAAGACGCTCAAGGCGAGCAGGAATATACCTGTTTGACTGATAATGCGTTAGACAACCTCATTCAAGCGATGAGTTCCTTCGCGCCTAAGGTGGGAGAAAGCAACTTTATGGATGGATTAGCTTCTCAGCCTCAGCAAGCGATTATGGCCGCATGGTCGGATGTGAATACCGGGAAGTTTAGCTTGTCGTAATCATGTCTTTCATGGGTTAAAACCAGCCTTTGTGGGCGTGTCTGTTTGACAATAGCGCCCATATAAACCTAAAAACGCCTCCTGATTTTGTAGAAAACAGGGGGTGTTTTTTTAGGCTCAAATAGGCAAAACCTAGCCGATACTAGCGAATACGAGTACACTCTTCTCTTTTCATGGAAGAGCCCAGAAGCAATGTTAAAACAAGATCATAGCCAAGCGATACAGCAAAGAATCGATCAAAAAACCAAACCGTTGGGAGCGCTGGGCCAACTTGAGTCATTAGCACACCAGCTCGCCTTAATCCAAAGTCAAAATCAGCCTCAGCCCACTCAGCAGATCACCATTCATAAGCCTACAGTACTCGTCTTTGCTGGCGATCACGGTATTGCAGATGAAGGCATTAGCATTGCGCCAAGCGCGGTGACTCAGCAAATGGTGCTTAATTTTCTGGCGGGTGGTGCGGCCATTAACTGTTTTTGTCGCAGCAATCAAGTCGAGATGAAAGTGATAGATTGCGGGATTTTACTCCCTGTAGAAAGTGACAATCCGCACTTTCTTGTGCAGCGCTTAGGTAGCCGAACGGAGAACTTTGCTCGCCAAGCGGCGATGTCTGTAGAGCAAGTGAAGCAAGGGCTACTGCTAGGCAATCATGCCGTGCAGCAGGTGATCCGTGCGGGGTCCAATATAGTGATGTTTGGTGAAATGGGCATTGGTAATACCAGTAGCGCTTCTGCGATATTAGCGGCGCTTTCTAAACATTCTGTTGAGCAGTGTGTTGGTTACGGCACCGGCATTTCAACACAGCAATATCAGAAAAAAGTAGAGCTGGTGAAGCAAGGCGTAACACGCTGCCGTGGTTTGGATCCAGAAACGGTACTTGCGGAAGTAGGCGGCTTTGAAATTGTGCAAATGGTCGGAGCATTTTTAGGCGCTTACCAGCAGCAAACGCCGATTCTGGTGGATGGATTTATCGTCACGGTAGCCGCGTATGTGGCCACACTTATTGAACCAGATTGCCGCGAGTTGATGATTTTTGCTCATCAGTCCCATGAATCGGGCCACCAACGCGTACTGGAACTGTTAAACGCGACACCACTGCTTAATTTAGGGTTGAGGTTGGGTGAGGGAACGGGTGCTGTATTAGCCGTACCTTTGGTCAAAGCGGCCGCCGAGTTTTACAGCACCATGGCCAGTTTTGCCGACGCAGGAGTGACAGTGTAATGCTGCGCGTTTTCGCTTATCAATTAGAGCTGTTCTGGTTGGCGTTGAGTTTTTTCTCGCGCCTTCCTATTCCTAACAATACGCCCTATTGCAGTGAACGAATGAACCGATCTGGGCGCTATTTTTCCTTGGTTGGTCTATTACTCGGCGCGATCTGCGGTGCCATCTACAGTGTGCTGATCCTGATTTTACCAAACGAGGTAAGCATCGCACTGACGATGGTGGCCAGTTTGCTATTAACAGGGGCGTTTCATGAAGATGGCTTAACTGACATGGCGGACGGCATTGGCGGAGGAATGACGGCTGAGCGCCGTTTAAGCATCATGAAAGATAGCCGCATTGGCACTTATGGTGCGGCCAGTTTAGTGATGGCGCTACTGTGTAAGTTTCTCTTTTTAGAGGCGCTACTTGGTTATGGCAACGTATTAATGGTGTGGGTACTAGGCTACAGTTTTAGCCGTGCGATAGCGGCATCGTTGATTTTCGACATGCCGTATGTAAGCGATCTCGATAGCAGCAAAAGTAAGCCGCTAGCCAATAAACAAACCCTTCCAGAGCTCATTTTTCTACTGCTGTGCGGCTTAGCGCCTGCGTTATGGTTTGGTTGGCAGGTAAGCTTAAGTTTGGTATTGGTTGCTGTAGTTTTTCGTATTTTCTTCAAAGCTTGGTTGATGGCGCGTATTGGTGGCTTCACGGGTGATTGCCTTGGCGCTGCACAACAGATTATGGAACTGCTGATCTATCTGCTGCTTATTGTATTCGCTGGGTTGGGTTATTTGAGCATGGGAATGATTGAATAATGGTGCATTTGATTTTGGGTGGCGCGCGTAGCGGTAAATCTTGTTTCGCTGAACAGGCCGCAAAGCAAGAACACCAAGCCCTGCTAATGCGGCTGCCGCAGGCTCAGCTTAAGTATGTTGCCACCGCAATTGCGTTTGATGATGAAATGCAGGCAAGGATTGCTCACCATCAGCAGCAAAGAACGTCGGAATGGCAAGAGCACGAATGTCCTGAACAACTACCTGAGTTAATTGCCACTTTTTCAGCACATGATGTGGTATTGGTGGACTGCTTAACGCTGTGGCTGAATAACGTTATCTACAACCATGGCCAGCAAGCTCACGAAGCGGAGATAAAAAAGCGAGTCGAACAACTCTGTTTTGCCGTTGAGCAAACGCCCGCCACTTTGGTTATCGTCGCTAACGAAGTGGGCCTTGGCGTGATCCCGATGGGGGAGGTTTCGCGCTTATTTGTCGATAACGCGGGCTGGCTTAACCAAGCGCTAGCCAAGTTAGCAACCCGAGTGAGCTTTATTGCGGCGGGCTTACCGATTGTTTTAAAAGACATCGCTTTAAAAGGCTCACAATGATCAATCTCTATTTAATGCGCCACGGTAAAACCGTCGGTCGGCCTGCGCTCAATGGTAAAACAGATGTGCTCGTTGAAGCGCATCGGCAAGAGCAGATCGCTCACACTTTGCTGAGATCCCCTTACTCCTTCTCAAACATCATTACTTCGCCGCTACGCCGTTGCCGTGATTTAGCGCAGCAACTGGTTTTACAGCAGCCGAAATTGGATTACCAAATTGAGCCTGATTTCCAAGAGATGGATTTTGGTGACGTCGATGGCGTGGCCTTTGATGAACTGCAATCGATGTGGCCAGTAGTGGAAACTTTGTGGACCAATCCGGCCCAACATCAACTACCGAATGCAGAAAACTTGGCCGATTTTCATCAGCGTGTAACTCGTGCTTGGGAGGCTCAGATTAAAGGGATTAAGCAAGACACTTTAATCATCGCTCATGGTGGAACAATCAGAATGATACTTGCCAATGTTCTAGGCACTGACTGGCAAAACCGCCATTGGTATAGTGTGTTGAATATCGACTATCAATCATTAACTCATATCCAAATAGGAAAAGATAACGCTGAGAATGTGAGTGTGAAGAGCATCGGAATTCAAATTTAGCACCGGGTGAGCATGCAGTAGAGTATGGAGTAACTATCAGATTTAATGATAGAATTCCCGGCAATTAACGCCGGCCCCTGGTTAAGCGTATTTTGTATAAGGTATTGAGACGATCGTTGATAAGTGGGATCGCCTCAACATAAATTGCTTCTACAATTCATTAACATACCGCTGTGCAATAAAGGAGTAACGCATGACGAAGTCCCTTTTCCGCCAATCTTTCCTATTTGATAGTTTGGATTTAGACCAAGAAATGGTCACTGGCGAAATCAAAACGGCAGCTGGTATTACGCTTAAAGTGCTCTCGCGTGGAGTGCTCGAAGTGATCCCCGCTCATCTCAACGATGAGAGTAAGCACATCATTATTTCTTGCGGTATTCATGGTGACGAAACTGCGCCACTGGAATTAGTAAATAAGCTGGTGGATGATATTCAGTCAGGTTTTCAAGCGGTCCAACACCGCTGCTTATTTATTGTGGCTCATCCTCAGGCGACGAATCAACATACCCGTTTCGTGCAAGAAAATTTGAACCGTTTATTTGATGATAAAAAGGGCAATACCTCCCTAGAAAGAGAGATTGCACAGCATCTAAAACAGACAGTGAAAGACTTTTTCGAACACACTGCTGAGCAAAACCGGTGGCATCTTGATTTACACTGTGCGATTCGTCACTCCAAACATTATTCGTTTGCCGTCAGCCCCAAATCTCGCCATCCTGTCCGCAGCCGCGCACTGATGGAATTGATTGAAAGTGCGCATATCGAAGCGGTGCTGCTTTCAAATTCACCCTCGAGTACCTTCAGTTGGTACAGTGCAGAGAATTTTGCCGCGCAAGCTTTAACGCTTGAGCTGGGGCAAGTCGCACCTCTTGGTCAAAACAACCTAGAGCGATTAGTCGCGTTTGACTTAGCCATGCGCGATTTGGTAGCCAATGCGACACCTGAACACTTGCCAAGAAAGCCAACCATTTATCGTGTCAGCCGTACCATCGTCCGTTTGCATGACGATTTTGATTTCATGTTTGATGATAACGTCGAAAACTTCACCGCGTTTAAACATGGTGAGGTATTTGGTCATGATGGTGAAAAGCCACTCATGGCGAAAAATGAAGATGAAGCGATCGTATTTCCTAACCGAAAAGTGGCATTAGGCCAGCGCGCCGCGTTAATGGTGTGCAAAGTGGCGACACGCTATGAAGACGATCAATTGGTATACGATTAACCGATGGTACTTTTGGCTTGTTAATCTTTTGACCTGTTGACAAGGTTAACAGGCGATTGCTTTGGTATATCACTTTCTATTTAAATGGCTTAACGGTAAGGTTAGGCCATTATTGTTTCTCTTACTTACATATAAGCGCATGACGTTCAATCAGTTACTCTTAAAAAAACAGCGTCGCTGGCATTACGCCCTCTACGCTATGCTGGCATTGTTGATTACGATGAGTGCGTTTTATTTGATGGTGGGTGAACTCTTTATCAGCCCATTTCACACTTGGTCACCACTGGAATGGCAGTTAGTGACTGAACTTCGTGCTCCTCGTCTGCTCTCTGCCGTCATCATTGGTGCTTCACTAGCCGTATCAGGCGCGGCGCTGCAAGTGCTATTAGGGAATGTTTTGGCCGAGCCGGGCGTGCTTGGTATTTCTGGTGGCGCCAGTGTGGCGATGGTAGTGGTGCTGTTTTTCTTCCCTGCCTTGGCCTCCCCTGAAATTTTCATGCTTTGTGCCGTAGTCGGTGCGATGGTGTTTACTCTTTTACTGGTCAGCATGGCTAAAGCGATGCGTTTAAGTACAACCCGCTTATTGTTGGTCGGTGTGGCGCTGGGTATTTTATCTGGTGCTGTGGTGACATGGGCGTTTTATTTCAGTAATGATCTCAGTTTAAGGCAACTGGTTTACTGGTTGATGGGCAGTATTGGTGGTGCAAGCTGGTATCAACATACGCTTTCATTAGCTGCGCTTCCGGTGATCATCTGGCTTGCTCTGCAAGGAAAAACGTTAGACAAACTGATGTTGGGCGAAACTCATGCAAAGCAGTTAGGTGTGGATGTGCATCGACTACGTTGGAAATTGATTTTTTCCGTGTCGCTGCTGGTAGGAGTTGCGGTGGCATTGGGCGGTGTGATCAGTTTTGTTGGGTTGGTTGTTCCGCATTTATTGCGCTTGGCGTTTGGTTCTGAAAACCGCTATCTTTTACCTATGTCGGCTCTGTTCGGCGCACTTTTACTGGTCTGCGCGGATACCGTTGCCAGAACGGCGCTTAATGCTGCTGAGCTTCCACTTGGTGTCGTCACTACCACCATTGGTGCGCCGATTTTTATTTGGATGTTGTTGAAAAACCATGATTCACGTTAATAGCCTGCAGGTTTCATCACGCTTATTACCACTCTCTTTTACCTGCCAAGCGGGAGAGGTGCTGCATGTGATTGGGCCTAATGGCAGCGGAAAAAGCACTTTACTGTCGGCGTTAGCTGGCGTGACAGAGAGCCAAGGTGAGGTCTACATTGGTGATCTTCAGCTTTCAAGCGCATCGTTAGAGGCGCTGTCACTGCACCGAGCTTATCTGTCGCAAAACGACAAGCCTGTTTTTAATGTTGATGTTTATCAATATCTTGCCTTAGCGATCCCCAGTTGCGCCGATTTACATTCTCAGGCTGTTAATCAAGCCGTGGTTCATCTCACTCAACGATTGAATATTCAAGACAAATTGCATCGATCCATTCACCAACTGTCAGGCGGCGAATGGCAACGTGTCCGCTTGGCCGGTATTTGCTTGCAAATTTGGCCAACCTTAAACCCTTACGCGCAGTTATTGATATTAGATGAACCTGCGGCGCCTCTTGATATTGCTCAAGAAGGGTTGCTTTATCGTTTGATTGAAGAGGTTGCACAGCAAGGGATAGCGGTAGTAATGGCCAATCACGATCTCAATCGAACATTGCGCCATGCCGATCGCGCTCTGTTACTGCAAGATGGCGTATTGCAAAGTTCCGGCTCGGTTGAACAAGTATTAGAGAGCCAAGCGTTAAGTGCAGCGTTTCAGACTCAGGTGAAGCAGGTTGTTGTTGAAGGAAAGCCTTACCTTATCTTTGATTAAAAGCACAACTGTCGTGCAGTCAGCACACTTTTAGCGCATCAATGTGCTGAAGATAGAATGATAAAAATAGTAAGTCTATTAAAAACAAATAGTTAGGTTTTATGTGAAAGTTGGCACGCCAATCGCATTAATAGAATCGATACATTCTCGTTCTTGTTAGGCTTTTTATAAGTCTCTTAACCACCTTGCTCCCACAAGGTGGTTTTTTTTATCTGAGTCTTTGCAAGGTTATTGCGTCAATGAAGCAAGGTCAGCAGGACGGTAATAGACTGATTTGAGTACTTTACCTTGGCGAATCGTTTTGCCTTCAGAGACAAAATCTTGTGCGCATTTAGCAATAATGTAGTCGCCTTTTTGTACGGCCATCAGCTCAATACCTTGTTCAGCATAGTAGGCTTGGGTATCGGCATACTCTTTTTCATTGCGACACACTTTACTCATGTTCGAGCTGTGCACTTCATCCCAGCATGGAATAAATTCGATGCCACGATTCACGGCAACATTGAGCAGAAGATCAATCAAATAGCTGATCGCTAAGTTGTCACTCACTTGGCTATGCCCAAGGTGGACTAAACGACCCATCAAAACGTACACAGTATCGATGATCGCATCCGCTTGTTCCGTTTTATTGTCAGCTTCAGCAAGTTCAGTCAACTCTTCAATCGCGAGCGAAGTATGCAACGTGTCAGCTTTATCGTTTAAGCTGCTGGCATCAGCAACGGGGAGATCAAAGGTGCTACGAAACTCGGTAATATCGCGGTAAAGATGATCGTAAATCTCTTGAGTAAGCTTGGATAAATGCATTATCTCGGTCCATTGGTTTGGTTAACAGGGATTGTGACGCGTAGTAACAAACTGATAGTAAGAAAATGGATAGTAACAAACTGATGGCAAAGCTGCGACCCATGCCATCAGTTTGGTCAAAGAACAGGGTTACTTATTGAGAAACAAATAAGGAAACAGTTGGCGGCGTTCTTGGTCACTTAGAGCACTAACACGAGCGATATTGGTATCGGGAATCGCTTCTGGGTTAGGGTAGTACTTGAGTACTTTTTCCATGCTCTCTTCGCGAATAAGATGGAAAATCGGGTACGGCGAACGGTTAGTTAGGTTTTCGTCATCTTCGGGGCGTGTGCCGCCAAAACAGTAGTGAGGGTGAAAGGTAGCGACTTGGAAGATGCCTTGCCAATCTTGTTGCGTAATTAATGCTTCGACCCAATCGATAAAAAAGTTGTACTCAAAAAAATCTTCGAGCATGTTTGGCACCACCACTAAGGTGGTCTCAAGAGACTGTGCCGAGCTGCCTTCTAACTCTAGCAATTGTTGCAAAATGTCTTGCAGCAATTGTTCTTCAGTATCGGCTTCACTGACGAAAATTTTGATCTGTTGGTTACGTTGTGGTTTTGCGGCGAAAGGGCAGAGATTTAAGCCAATCACCACATCGTTAAGCCACTGTTCGACTTCAGTTGTGATGGCGGTTTTATTTATCGTTACGCTCATAGTGCTTATTAAAATAGTCAATTTGGCGCAAGCATAACATGAGTCTTTTGATAAAGTGAGTGGATAACACTACTTGATCAATTCATGCAGCGGTTTGCGGTGCGCAAGGGCGCGGTCATCATGGCGCAATTTCCAACAGAGAAAAAACATCGCCACATACAACACCATTCCACCCGAAACCACCACCGCCCAACCGCCATTTTGCCAGCAATAGAGTAAGAAAAACCCGCCAAGGCTGCCACCCACATAGTAATGAACCAAATACAGAGCGGTCGCGGTTGCTTTTGCGCTGCTGGCCTTTTGGCTCACCCATGAATAGGCGAGCGTATGAGTAAAAAAGGCGCCGAAACTGATCAACATTAAACCGATCAGCATAAACGGGATCGATTCAACCAAAGCTAGCCACATCCCCGATAAACTGAGTAAGGCTCCCAACATCATGCCCGAAATGGCATTGTAGCGTTTTGTCCAGTTGGCGGTCAGTTTCGAGCTGAGTGTTCCCGCCAAATAACATAGGAAGATCAATGAGGCTAAGCCAATCGGTAGCGAATAGGGTTCGGCGACAAGCCGAAAGCCCATCACTGAGTAGAGATTAACAAACAGCGCGAAGTTAGTACCACCAATCAGCATCGCAAGCCACAGTGTGCGGTTAGAAAGATGTTTTACTAGCGCACGGTTGTGGTGAAAGAACAAGCCTCGTTGCGGCGTGAAATTGCGTTGAATGGGCAGTAACCACAGAACAATGATGGCGCATACGAAAGTCAGTATGGCAATCACAATCACGGCTTGTTGCCAGCCAAAGGCATCGGTCAATATACCGCCTAAAATTCGGCCGCTAATACCACCTAATGAATTCGCAGCAATATAACCGCCAATCGCTTGGCTAAATGCTTGAGGCGAAAGCTCCTCAGCCATGTAAGCCACGGCAACCGAAGCAAAGGCGGCCAATGCGACGCCCATTAGTGCACGTGTTAAAACCAGCACCCATAGCTGTTGGCTGATCAACATTAAGCTGCCGATTAATGGCATCATGAATAGCCCTAATAACATCACTTTGCGGCGGCCAAAGGATTCAGAGCTGATTGCCCAAGGGACTAAACTGACGGAGAGTGCGAGGGTTGATGCGGCAAATAACCAGTTAATTTGGGTTTCCGAAACCGCAAAATGCGTAGCAAGGTAGGGCAACATTGGCTGAAAAAGATAGAGATTACAAAAGACTAAGAACGAGCCGAGCGCAAGTCCCCAAGTGACTTTTCGGTATTCTTTACTGCCAATTTCGATCATGATTACGCTTCACTTACGTTATGTATCTGTGATCACAGTAGCAGTGGCTTGGTGATTAATAAAATATATTAAAAATATCGTCGTGATATATAAAATATATCCCAACCTCGTTGGACGAATCTCGCTTCGTTTGATTTTGTGGAACCATAACGCTATGGATACTCGCCATCTAAAACATTTTTCGGCTGTGGTTCAGTGCGGCAGCTTTACTTTAGCAGCCCAGCAACTGCACATTGCGCAGCCAGCACTCAGTATTTCGATTAAAAAATTTGAGCAGCAATTAGGGGTTGTTTTGCTAAAAAGAGATGAGCGAAAAGTGACGCTGACCCATGAAGGGCAAGTGTTATATGAACACGCCACTCGTATTTTGCAGCAACTTGAAGATGCACAATTGGCGATGGATGAGCTTAAAGGGTTAGTCAAAGGCGAAGTGAGGCTCGGCGCGCCGAGCATGATGGGATCCTATTTCTTTCCAGAAATTGTAATGGCTTTTAAAAGTCACTTTCCCTTGCTAAAAATGACGGTGATAGAAGCGGGAACTCAGTCGATTAGAAAAATGTTGCTCAGTGGTGAGCTAGATATTGGCGTGATCCTCAATCATGATCTTCCTCCGGATTTAGAGGTTGATCCCCTCTTATCATCGCAAATGGTGGCGGTAGTGGGGAAAGAACATGAGTTAGCACAACGAGAATCGATAGATTTTAAGACCTTTTTTGAGCATGAATTGGTAATGTTTAAGCCCGGTTATTTCCACCGCGACTTCATTGATAAAGTGTGTAAAGAACATAAGCTCAGCGCACATTTCTCTTTTGAAACCAATCTTTTGCCAATGATTTTAAGTATTGTCAAACATGAGTACGCAGTGACTGCGTTATTAGAGCTTGTAACGGAGCATGAACCGGATGTACGAGCGATCCCTTTTGAACCGCCAGTCTGGTTAGATTTAGCCCTCGCATGGCGCAAAGAGGGCTATTTGTCTAATGCCGACCGTACTTTTATTGAATTTGTGAAACAGTATGTGTGAAAGGGGCGATGTGTATCGTTCGATTAACTTTGATAGATTTTTTCAAAGTTGTTTGGGTTCCAGCCAATCATAATTCGATCACCAATTTTTAAAGCCGGTACACTGCGCGCGCCGATCGCATCCAGTTCCTTCCGGCCGCGTTGCATTTTTGCGTTACATAAGCGGTAGGGGATCTGTTTGGCGTCAAGATAGCGCTGAGCATCTTTACAGTGCGGGCATTTATCTTTGACGTAGAGCACAATACGTTTCATCCAATTCACTCATTAACCGAACATAAAGGGCGGCAAGTTTACCCACCGAGGCGCTGAGTTTCAACTCTCTCGGATACGAAGCCTTGCTCCTTGTGATTGGAAAGATGAAACGCAGGCTTGATTCAGTTACACTTAGCGCCTTTTTTATGAGTCAGTTGCTGGGCTATGCATCCATCTTTTCGTTACATACAAAACTATCCGCCTCATCTCGTTTCACAAGTTGAACAGTTGATCACGGCCGGTAAATTCGTTAGCTGGTTTGAGCAACGCTACCCACAGCGCCATTCGATTCAAAGTGAAAAAGCGTTGTTTAACTACGCGATTGATCTCAAAAATCAATACATGAAGAAAACGGCGCCGATCAGTAAAGTGGTGTACGACAATAAAATCCACATTATCAATAACGCACTAGGGTTGCACAGTTATGTTGCCAAAGTGCATGGTGGGAAAATCAAATCTAAAAATGAGATCCGCATAGCGAGCATGTTTAAAGAAGCACCGGAGCCGCTGCTGCGCATGCTAGTGGTACATGAGCTGGCTCACATCAAAGAAAAAGAGCACAACAAGGCCTTCTATCAACTGTGTTGCCATATGGAACCGAATTATCATCAGCTCGAGTTTGATGCACGATTATTTATGATGTATCTCGATTTAAAAGAGGAGCAGTAATGTCAGCCAAAGCGAAGTCGCAGAAAAGCCAACCAGAAGCGAGCCATAAAAAACCTGCGTTAAAAGCAAAGCAGGGGTTACATCCTCGTAATCAGCATCAAGGACAATACGATTTCCCCGCGCTGATTAATACACTGCCTGCTTTGAAGCCCTTTGTTATTCGCAACCCGAGTGGTGAACCGAGCATCAATTTCTCCGATGCGATGGCGGTGAAAATGCTCAACAAAGCGTTATTGGCACATCATTATCATGTGACCCATTGGGATATTCCCGCTGGGTATTTGTGCCCGTCGATCCCCGGTCGAGCTGATTATATTCATCGCGTGGCCGATCTGCTGCTAGATGAGTGTTCAGCAATCAAGCATGAGAAGGTTCACGCACTTGATATTGGGGTCGGAGCGAACTGTATTTATCCGATAGTGGGTGTGGCAGAGTACGGCTGGCGCTATGTTGGTAGCGATATTGATCCTATCTCTATTAAATCCGCCAATCTGGTGGTTAATAACAACGCTTCACTCAATGGGCGTATTGAATGCCGTTTGCAGAGTGATGCAAAACACATTTTTAAGCAGATTATTCAAGAAAATGAGCGTTACGATCTCACCACGTGCAACCCGCCTTTTCATGCATCACAAGTAGAGGCGCAGCAAGGCAGCGAACGTAAGTTGAAAAATTTACAGCGTAATCGAGTCAAAAAAGGTCAAGAAATTGCGGGGCAAGACGCTAACAGAAGTAAGGCGGTCAGGCTCAACTTTGGTGGACAAAAAGCTGAGTTATGGTGCCCCGGTGGTGAAGCTGCCTTTATTAAAAACATGGCCTTTGAAAGTCAACACTACGCTCAGCAAGTGCTGTGGTTCACCACATTGATCTCTAAAAAAGAGAATGTACGTTGGATGCAAAAACAGTTAGATAAAGTGGGTGCTGCAGTGGTGAAGGTTGTTGAAATGCAACAAGGGCAAAAAGTGAGTCGATTCATCGCATGGAGTTTCCAAAATGACAGTCAACGCAAACAATGGTTAGCGGCAAAGTGCTAGGCTGACTTCGTTGATTGACTATATTGGTCAGTGAGTTGAGATAGCAATAGAAGGAGTAAGGTATGGACTTTGACCTTTATTTACCTTGCCAACCCGGATGGATCTGCCAGCCCTTCGCTTATCTGTTTGCCTTGCTTGCGATGATTGGGCTTGGGTTTTTTATTCGTATTATCTATCGCGAATATCAAAAAATTCAGCGCGCTCAGAAAGTCAGACGTCTTCGCCGTATCCACTATCGTGACCGTACTGGTGGCAAAGACGGTAGACCCACCAATATCAAATAACCCTTGCCCTAGTAATACGATGTTAGGAAAAGGTATCGAGCGCCGCTTGATATTTTTTCTCTAACGCTTTATTTCCTGCCTTTTTCTCTAACTCTACCAATAATTGAAGCGATGTTTTTTGGTTACCGTAGCGCTGATTAAATTGCATCAAGCGGATGCGAGCTTGCGTGTATTGTTGAGCGTCAATTTCCAATTTAGCTAATTGCAGCAATGAACGAGCTCGATTAGGGTCATGGTCTAATGTTTTTGCAAAATAGTAGTGCGCTTGTTCTTTATCGCCAGATTTTAACGCGCAAAAGGCTGCGTTCTCATAGCTTGCAGGGACAAGGTAATAATAGGGTTGAGCAATGGCGCGGTTAAAATATTCATCGGCTTTTTGATATTCGCCCTGCTTGCACAAAAATGTGCCGTAGTTATTGAGAATATTGCCATTTTTGGGATGGGCGCGAAGCGCGGTTTGATAGGTTTTACGTGCGGCCTCTGTTTCACCGACAGTTTCGTAGTAGTGAGCCATCGCAAGTTGCGATCGATAGTAAGTTGGCGCATGTTGTGTGGCTTTTTCTAGGTTCTCACGCGCTTTGCTCATGTTGCCATTTTCTAAATAGCCTAGGCCGAGCGCAATGCGAGATTCGGCCATTTCAACCGGATCCGCTTTTACTTCAGGCTCACCTTTTTCGTTCACGGTGACACAGGCCGATAACGTGAACATTATCAATATCATCAGTACTTTTTTCATTATCTGCAGCTCCTAAATCGCTTAGACGCATGATAAGGAAATCAGAAGATCGAGGGGGAAAGAGCAGAGAAGAATGCGAGTCAGTATGCACTATGTTTGATGAAAACCTGAACACCTCATTACTGAGATGATCAGGCATGAAATACTAATCGTCTTTGGTAAATTTATCTTCGCTAAAGTGTTCAAGGTCGTAAGGTGTTTGTTGGTAAACACAGTAGTTTAACCAGTTTGCAAACAGCAAGTGACCGTGGCTTCGCCAGCTGGCGACTGGTTTATTATCTGGATTATCATTGGGGTAGTAGTTGACTGGGATTGCGGGTTCCATCCCTTCACCTAAATCTCGAATATATTCACCATGCAGTGTATGTGCGTCGTACTCAGGGTGACCTGTGACAAACACGTTACGTTTATCTTTGGTTGAGGCTAAGTACACACCCGCCACATCAGAGGTGGCGAGAATATCTAAATTCGTATGTTCGGCTAAGTATTCTGGTGAGAAATCAGCATAACGAGAATGGGGCGCTAAAAAGGTGTCGTCAAAGCCGCGTAATATCGGATGAAAGGGATGGTGGATTTCATGATGATAAACGCCCGATAATTTTTCTTTGCGAGTTCGTTTGGGCAGATTGTAGAGCAGTTTTAGCCCCGCTTGCGCTGCCCAGCAAACGTAGAGTGTGGAAGTGACGTGATTTTTAGCCCATTCCATCACGCTTTTTAAGTGTTCCCAATAAATCACATCTTCAAATTGGACCAACCCCAAAGGTGCTCCGGTGATGATGAGCCCGTCGAAGTTGCGATTTTTTACCATCTCAAATTGACGGTAAAAGTTCTCCAAATGCTCAGTGGGGGTATTTTTACTTGGGCGCTCATCAATTCTCAGTAATTCAATATCCACTTGCAGCGGAGTATTGGATAACAGGCGCAAAAACTGAGTCTCGGTTTCGATTTTCTTCGGCATTAAATTCAAAATCAAAACTTTCAGTGGACGGATGCCCTGTGTGGCGGCACGTGTTTCTGACATCACGAAAATGTTCTCATGACGCAGTACATCACCGGCTGGCAGTTGGTCGGGGATCTTAATCGGCACAGCTTTCTCCCTAAGCTATTTTTGGACGTCTATACTGCCGAACTTAACTCAATCAAAACCAGATGTCGATAGCAAAATGAATCTTGCTGTGAAATTGGTTACTATTGGATATCCGTTTACTTACCTGTTGGATACACATGGCGCTAACCTTAACTTTGATCAGGGGATTACCCGGCTCAGGCAAAAGCACCTTAGCAAGGACGCTACATGCAAAGCATTTTGAAGCGGATATGTATTTTATCAATGAGAAAGGCAACTATTGTTATCAGCCAGATAAAATCGAGCAAGCTCATCGGTGGTGTCAACAGCAAGTGGAGCGCTGTTTAGCGCAAGGTGAGGACGTTGTTGTGGCGAATACTTTTGTTCGACATTGGGAGATGCGAGCTTACCGGCAGTTGGCTAAACGTTACCATGCAACCTTAGTGATTAATGTTTGTCGTGCACAGTACCAGAATGTTCATGGTATCGATGATGCCACTGTTGAGCGTATGCGTCAGCAGTGGCAGGAATGATTAATTAACGCTTCCGCTGGAGTTGGTAAAAAGCAAGGGCTCCCCAACCAAACACTTGCACCCACAAGATCCCCCACTGAGTGCTGATTTGATCCCATGATGCGCCCATTTGGTTCAAACTGAGAAAACTCTGAATGGCAGGCGTACTTGGAAAGAGGTTGGATATCCAAATGATAGGGCGTGGAATTGCTTCTAACGGCCAAATAAAACCAGCTGAAAAAATCAGTGGCATTGAGCTGATTAATACCACTAACGTCACCAATTCTCGCCGCGGTGTAACTGAACCAAGCCAAATGCCGCATAGGCAAGAGGCCAGTAAGAAAGGCAGTAGAAGTAGCAATAAATGCCCCGCACTGGCGAGGGTGTTGATACCATGTGAGGTAAAACTGGCACCAAAGTAGTACATGCTGAGTAGATAATAAACAGCAACAAGAACAATGCTGCGTACCAATATTAATCGTAGTGGTGTGGTATGACTCCAATAGCCATTTCCGTGCTTTTGTGTTCCGCCCATTAATCCTGCCGCCATGATCATGGTTTGTTGTAAGATCAGAACAAACACCGCTGGGACAACGTAATCAACATAACCCATGCGTGGGTTAAAGGTCGGTTTTAGGTTGATGCTTGTGGCGGAATAGTGCTGAGCGGCCAGAGAAAGCGGTTCTCCTTCCATCACTAAACGTGACACTTTACTTTTCGCGGCTAAGGTTCCACCAGCTTGCGATAAGCCCTCAACGATGGTGCCGTACACTAGAAAGTAAGAGGCATCGCCAGCGTAGGCCAGTGTTGGACTTTTCCCAAGCAGTAGGTCTTTATAAAAATGTTCAGGAATCACTAAAATACCGCTAACTTTGCGGTTAAGAAACGCCTGCTTGGCATCTTCAATGGTACTGTCTCGTTGAATCACTTTGACTTGTGGCGTTGCGTCAACCATGCGTTCTAGTTGGTAACTGGCTTGGCTTTTATCGAGATTGACTATCGAGAGTGTCTGCTCGCGTGGAGTTTGCTGCGTATAAGGCAAAGGGTATAAAAAGGAGTAAAAAACCACGCCACCAAAGACAGTCAACAGCACCACAGGGTTAGTGAATAGCGCTTTTAGCTCTGCTTTCAGTAGAGCAATGAATCGCGTAGTTTCAGTCATGGTTGATTCGCTCGGCTTGCTTGTGTTTACGGATAAGAATCAAAGTGAGCAGCAGCGGCAATGCATAGCCCAGCATTGGCACTAAATACTTAAGTGATGACAGCAATTCAGCTTTATAACTTACTTGGCTTACTTGCACTTCAATGTAGTGACTCACTGGCAGCAGGCTTCGCCACCACTGCGCTAGAGTATTCATATCCGTCACTGGGAACGTAATGCCCATAAACGCAAAACTTGGTGCGGTAAAAGCGCCAGCAAAACTCATCGCTCTTGCCGGATCGAGTGTTAGAAAGAAAAAGAGTGCGCCCATGATCATACAGGCGAGCGTCATTGCAAGTTGTGCGATAATCAATAGAGCAAAACTGCCGTGCATTGGCCACATTAATATTTGATAAAACCAGATTAAAAAACCAATCCCTTGCAGCATAAAAATCGGCAGATAACGCATCAATGTTAGCGTTAAAATTCGTAATGGCTTTTCTCCAAGCCACATTTGCAAACCAAAGTGACGATGGTTTGCTGCCAAAATCATAATGGTACTGACCACGACAACGATTTGCCAAAGAGCGGGTACAACCGCCGAGACTAAAAATTGCGCATAGTTTGTATTGAGATTAAACAGGGGCGTAATCTGTGTCCTGATTGGTACGGCTCGCCCCATCGCACTCAATGTGGTTTGTTGGCTAGTCGCTAGGTTTTTTACGACATCCACTTGGGCATTGAACGTACTTTGTGCTTGAACAATAGCAGAGTTGATCAATCGTCCAACCAAAATGTATTGGCTATTGAAGAAGGTCGATACTTGTGGCTGCTCACCACGAAATATTGATTTATCAAATTGATACGGAATGACAACGTACGCATAAATGTCACTTTCAATTAACGCAGTTTTGGCTTGATTGACATCTTGGAACTGGTGCGTGACTGCCATAGTCGAGGTTGCATCGAAATCTCTTATCAATTGACGTGACAATTGGCTGTGAGACAAATCGACCACGCCAATCGGCAGATCGCGCACTATCCCTTGTGAGAAAATCCACCAAATACTGAATGCCAATACTATTGGTATCCAGCTTAGGCTAGACAATAGCCAAGGATCATGGCGCAGCAGAGGCCATTGAGGGCGAACCTGAATCGACATAAGGCTTATAGCTCAACCACTAAACTCATTCCCATACGCAAACCTTCGACAGGTGTGGTAGGGCGAGCTTCGATTTCAAAGGTGCGTAAATCAAACCCTTGTGAGGCGTCTGTTGATCGCCATGTGGCGAAATCACCCATCACTGCAATGTGGGAAACGATAAATTCTACTTTGGCTTCTAAAGCAGGTAAGTAAGCCGTAAATGTTGTGCCTTTCGTAAAATGCTTGAGTTGATCTTCGCGTACGTTGAGCACCGCCCATGAGTCTTGGGTATCCACGACAGTGACGACAGGGAAGCCCTGTGGAGCCAGTTCGCCGCTTTGCAGCAGTACTTGGGACACTTCACCGTCAAACCAACTCTCAATTTTAGTATCCGCGGCATAAGCTTCAACTTCCGCTACGGCACCAGCAGCCATACGTTCTTTTTCCGCGGCAGCGAGTTTAGTTTCAGAGCGTGCGCCTTCTTTGGTCATTTGATACATCTGAAAAGCGGCGCTTTCAGTATATTTAGCGGCCTGCCATTGGGTATTCGCTTCATCACGCTTTTGTTCAGCGACGACACCATCACGGTAAAGATTATTGACACGCAAATAGGTTTTTTCCATTAAATCCGCTGCGGCTTTGGCTTTAAGCCATTGATCTTTTGCCGCTTGGATCTGCTGATCGCGTGCGCCTGTTTCTGCTTCTTTAGCCAGTGCGCCCGCCGCTTTTTGACCCGCAATCGCTTGATCTAATTTGGCTTCAATTTCAGGGCTGTGCAGCGTGAAAATGAGCTGGCCACGTTCAACGCTATCGCCTTTGCGCACCAGTACCTGATCAATACGGCCGGGAACTTTTGAGGAAATACTGTATTGTTGAGATTCAATTTGACCTTGTAAGCGGACAGGTTTAGGTTGAGATGCTTGGTAAAAGCGATAGCCTACCCAAGAGATCGCCACCACAGCAGCAAGAGCAATCAGTGTTGGTTTTACGGCTTTCATAAGGCATCCTTTTGAGCAGGTGATTCGTGAGTCATTGATGAGTGCAACAAAATCGCTGATTGTGTGTAGATAGGGAAAGTATTCATTTCACTGGTCAATGCCAGTAACTTATTTAAAGAAAGTAAGTAGTTGAAGCTGGCTAATGACTGTTGCGTTTTTATACTAGCAAGGTAGAGCTCTGCATCCACTACATCTAAAGACGTTGCTAAACCCTGACTGAATGCCTTTTGGCGTAGGTTCAGGTTTTCATTAGCCAGTGTGAGACTTGAGTTTAGTCCCATCACTTCTTCCAATGCTTGTTCGGCTTCCAAATAGGTTTTTTCCACCAACACGCTCAAGTCTTGCTTAGCTTGCGCCTTTAAGTAACGTACTTGTGAGACCGCGCTGTGCGCTGCTTTGACTTGATCGCTGCGACCCGATGTTTCAATTAACGGAATGTTGACCCCAATACCCACTAACCAATCCGGTTTCATTTGGCTGGCCAGCGAATCGTCTTCATGTAGGCTGTAATCACCGTAAAGGTAGACTTCTGGATAGTATTTGCCTTGTTCAGCTTTGATCAAGCTGCTTGCTTGCTTTTCTTTTGCTTCAAGTAGTGCCAAGCCCGGATAGGTATTGAGCGTTTGCTCCACAAAAACAGAGAGTGGCGGTAAACGGTCATTGACAAACAGTGAACCACTTGGCTCGACTTTTTCTGTTTGACCTAGAATTTGGGTTAGTGCGCTTTGGGCAATATCTAAGGTTTTTTGTGCTTTTTTGCGTTCAACCGTTGCTTTATCTAATGAGGCTTCAGCTTGTAGCCGTTCCACATGGGCAATTTGTCCTTGTTGCTCTAACTTTAGTGCATTATCACGGTGCTTGGTTAACCCTTGCTCAACGGCTTGGCGAGTCACTAAAACCTCTTTTGCCAAAAGAACACTAAAGTAATATTTGCTCAAGTCTTCATAGCGCGCTTGTGTTTCCATTGCGAGCTGGCTTTGTGCTTCTTCTTTTTTACCTTCCGCAGCGGCTTGTGCGGCGCTGATCCGTCCGCCTGTAAAAATGGGCCAAATAGCGCGAATCGAAGAGCTGAAAATATCACGTTCGGTGATGGTTGATGTGATGGAGCCAGCACTGGCGAATATCGGTCCTAAACCTAAAGATGATGGGATAGATTGCCCAGTGCTATCGAATATCTGCTTTCCTGACAAAGTAACATCTTGGTCTAAACGCGTGTAGTTTGCACCAATAGAAACAGCAGGCAAATTGAGACTGTCTGTGGAATTTTCAATATGCTGATAGCGTTCGACATTTGCCCGCCCAGCGGCAAGTGAATTATTGCTCTGTTGCAAAAGATCCCATGCTTGTTGAAAGGAAATCGGCGCGGCGAAAGAAGGGGCTGCACCAAGCAGAGTAAAGACGAATAGGCTGAGTGTTTTCGCTTTCATGCTAAGCTCGAGTAATAGTAATTAGAGTTAATGCTCTAGTTTTTTGCTGCGGAAGTCAACAGTGCGATGGGTTGAAATGTCGAAACAACAGCAAGTGATATGCGCTAGCATGAAGCGCATATCACCAAAATTCAATATTTAAATTTAATACTTATGGTAAGAAGGGCAGAGATAATCGGCCCGCCAAACCAATTTTTTGCTACCTCTCACGTTTGTACTGCCTTGCATCGTGGTCAGTACGTCCTTACCCGACATCTGCGGGAAAGCGAGCAGCACTCTCAGGTCATCATTTGACTCAGTCGCTATTTCTTCATAAGCCCGAACGTGAGTAAAGGTTGACTGTAAATGGTTAAACAGCATATCTCGGGAAAGGCAAATTCCAAAGGCATCGCGTTTCATTGTAAGTGTCCTTCTGACAATGTTATGAATGGAATCGATAGCAATTGGTATGGTTATTATAGGGCTATCTTTTTGTGAGGTTTCCTCATCATCTTCTTCACTGCACAATTAGTATACAAATGCTTTGGCATTATAAGATAAAATTTTTCTAAAATAGGCGTGATATAGATCACGAAATAACCATGATAATTTTTTATAAAACCTTGTGCATATTCTGCTTGGCAAGTCTTCGAAATAGATTGCAATAAAACGAACCAAAATGGTGCGTGGAATGCGTAGTATTGTTCACAGTTATTCGTTTCTCTCTTCGCTCAAATGTTAAATAAGTGTTAGCTTGTATGCAGAGTTAAAGAGGGATTTATGGTGTGGAGTAGTATCAGTTTTCGTAAGCGTATGCTGATCATAATGACCCTTTCAGGGTTGATTGAATTACTGCTGTTAGTTGCCGCTGGTTTTGTGTACATCAAACATTCTCAAGAAGAAGAGATGGGCTTAAAGGCTTTGGGGGTTGCTTCATTTCTTGCACAAACTCCATCAGTGGTCGATATGCTTGAATCTGGTAGTGGGGTGGATCACCAACAGCGTTATCGAGAGTTAACAAAATTAATCGGTGCAACCTTCATTGTTATCGGCGATCAACATGGGATCCGCTTAGTCCATCCTGTTGATGAACGAATTGGTCTTCCCATGAAAGGGGGAGATAATGATCAAGCTTTGCTACATGGTGAGTCATACGTTTCTTTTGCTCAGGGTTCATTGGGTAAATCCGTGCGTGGAAAATCGGCGGTGAAAAATGCCCAAGGACAAATCGTTGGTGTGGTGTCAGTTGGTTACTTAATAGAACGACTACAAGATAAAATTGAACCTTTTCTCATCTATCTAATTGGGATGGCACTGCTGGTAGTGCTGGCGAATGCTGTACTTTCCAGCTACGCCTCACGCCGTTTTCAGAAAGCGATACTCGGTTTTGAACCAGAAGAGATTGGCCGATTGTATGTCGAACTCGATGTCACCATGAGTACCTTAAAGGAAGGCATTTTAAGTATTGATGAGGCGGGTATTCTTCGTTCCATTAATAAAAGTGCGTGTGAGATTTTGGCGATTAACCGAGAGAAAGCACTGAATCAACCACTTTCTCTGTTTCTGCCTGAAAGTGATCTCATGAGTGTTATTGAAAGTGGCACGCCTGATCACGACATCGAGCTGTACCTCAATCAACAGCGTCTGATCGCCAATCGAAGTCCGATTATTGTTGACGGTAAAGTGGTTGGGGCGGTGTCCAGCTTCCGCCTCCGAGATGAAATCAACGAGTTAACCGAGCAACTCTCCCAAACCAAAGAGTATGCTGAAATGCTGCGCTCTCAAACTCACGAACATCGCAACAAACTCAACACCATCAGTGGGCTTGTACAGATGGGAGAGCTGGAAGCGGTTCAGCATTTAATCGGCCAAGAAACGGCTCATTACCAATCGCTCATTGAATTTCTACGCGAGACAGTTAGAGATCCACTCATTGCCGGAATGCTGCTGGGTAAAACTGAGCGGGCTCGTGAACTTGGTTTGGAGTTAGTCGTTGAAGAGGGATCGCGTCTAGAACCTTTGCCGCAGCGTATCAATGCCGAAGATATCGTCACCATCTTGGGTAACCTGATTGACAATGCATTTGATGCGACACTCACGATGATCCGCAATGAAAAACGGGTGATACAAGAACGACGCATCATTGAAGTGTCACTCAGCGATTATGGTGCCGAAATTATTCTTGAAGTGGATGATAAAGGGTGTGGTTTACCCGAACAAATGTCGCCACAGCAATTGTGGCAAAAGGGAGTATCTAGCAAAGCAAAACATAACCGAGGTGTGGGTTTACACCTGGTAAAACAGTTAGCTGATCGCTATCAAGGGCAGCTAGAAATGAAAAGTAATCAAGATGTTGGAACAAGAGTTACGGTTTATCTGCCTAAGGAAGAACAAGTATGAATACCCGTGTCATGATCATTGAAGATGATATCGCGATTGCGCAATTACATCATCGTTACCTGACACAAATTGAGGGATTTGAAGTCATTGGCATTGCAACGACTCACGCCGATGCCCAATTGCAGTTAGATATCCTCAAACCCGATTTAGTATTGCTGGATGTTTATCTACCGGATGGTACGGGGCTCGATCTCTTACAGAAAGTTCGAGGCAATAACCAAGGCTGTGATGTAATTTTGATTACTGCAGCGCGCGATGTTGAAACGCTACAACAGGCAATGCGTGGTGGCGTAGTTGATTACTTGCTCAAGCCAGTCATGTTTCCCCGTCTTGAATCGGCATTGAAAAAATACCAAACCCAACAATTAGAGCTGGGCTCCGTGGCTGATGTTGACCAAAACGTAGTTGATAAAATGTTGACAGCCAATACCAGTGAGCTTCTCACTCATCTGCGTCTTCCCAAAGGAATTGATGGGGTTACGCTAGACAAAATACGCCATCTTTTTAATACACCATGCAGTTTGACCGCGGACGAAGCGGGAGAGAAAATTGGCGCAAGTCGAACCACGGCAAGGCGTTATCTGGAATATTTAATCAGCAGTGGTGAGCTGACCGCCGACTTAAATTACGGCACGGTTGGTCGCCCGGAGCGTTGCTACAAAAAAGTTGTGCGTTAGACAAAGAGATTTAATGGGTTAACTGCATGAAATTTAATGCTATTTAATCACGTTGTTTGTATTGTTGATGATGAATGCTTGCGATGAACTAGACGGCGTTTCAAACCCCATCTAAAGTTTAAGAACAAAAGGCAGATAACATCATGTAGGAGAGAGGATGAACGTAATCAAATATCTGCGTACTATTCTACCTATGTGGCTAATCAGTGTGTTGGCATCATCACCTGCTTATCCCGCTAGTCTTGAAACACTAACGTATTATACAGAGGCCTATCCCCCTTTTAATTTTATGAATCAGGGCAAAATCACTGGAATTTCGGTTGATTTACTCCAAGAAGCAGCTAAATTCTCAGGACATGACGTATTATCGAGCCAGATCGTATTGCAACCGTGGGCTCGTTCTTACCGCTCTGCCATTTTGAAAAAAGACGGAGTACTTTTCTCGACAACAAGGACGTCACACAGAGAGGAATTATTTCATTGGGTAGGCCCAATTGATGACATCAAAGTTTCGGTAATTGCACGTAAAGGCAGTAATATCAAACTTGGGGAACCTTTAGAAATTACCTCCTATAAAATCGGGGTGATAAAAGATGACGTCGGCGAACAAATGCTGTTGCAATATGGTGTTCCGAGAGATTCCATGCAAGAAGCGACCGATGTCACTATGCTGGCAGAGCAGTTAGTGAAAAAGCGTATTGATTTGATTGCATACGATGAAAGGTCAGCCCATTGGTGGATAAAACAAGCAGGATATACACCAGATCAATTTGAAACACTTTATGTGTTAAAGCAGGGATTACTTTACTATGCTTTTAATAAAAATATAGACCAAACACTATTAGACGATTTACAAATCGGTATTGATAAAGTAAAGAACACGGTTAATGAAGACGGTGTTAATCGATATCAAGCCATATTAAACAAATACCAATAACCATTCTTAAGATTAGTGACCAGTATGAGCAACCCAAGTAGTACAATTTTGACAGAGAGTGGTACCAACGAACTTGAGATTATTGAGTTCCATTTAGAAAAGGTACTGCCAGATGGACGCACGAAAACCTGCTATTACGGCATTAACGTTGCGAAAGTTAGGGAAGTGATACAAGTTCCTGATACCACCGATTATCCCAATGCTCAGCCGCATATGATCGGTGTATTTTCGTCACGTGATGTACTAACTCCGTTAGTTGATCTTGCCGGTTGGCTTGGTGTGCCTACTAATCCAAGCCTTGATCGAAAGTTTGTTATCGTGACGGATTTTAACCGCATGACCAATGGCTTTTTGATTGACAGCATTAGTCGTATTCACCGTATTTCTTGGAACGATGTTGAATCGCCGAGTCAGTTTTTAGAAGCGGGTGAGCAAGATTGCGTCGTGGCGGTTGTTCGCAAAGACGGCAACCTGATCATGATTTTGGATTTTGAGAAAATCATCGCTGACATCAACCCTGAATTGAGTATGGAAAAATACGATGTCACGGTGGACAGATCGGTCGACCTCAACCAAAAAATGATCAGCAAACGTAATGCGAAAACCATCATGGTGGTGGATGATTCGGCTTTTATCCGAAGCTTAATACAAGACACATTAAGCTCTGCAGGCTACAACATTATTGCGTGTAAAGACGGTGGTGAAGCCTATGAGAAATTGATGGAAATTGAAAAAGTAGCCAAGTCCGAAAACGTACCCGTGGCAGAGTTAGTGAATGCGATCGTAACGGATGTAGAAATGCCGCGCATGGATGGTATGCACTTATTGAAGCGCTTGCGTGACAGCGAAACTTATAAAACAACGCCGATAGTGATGTTCTCCTCGATCATGAGTGATGATAACCGAGCAAAGGCATTAGCACTGGGTGCTGATGATACCTTGACCAAACCCGAAATTGGCAAAATGGTTACCCTGATGGATAAGTATGTGTTTGCTTGATTTTAGAGTGGCCTATCTTTAGTCAGTAAAGGAGAGTCTCATATGAGGCTCTTTTTATTTATCACCAGCCACATCTTTTATTTGCAATCGAATGCCGCCGCACATAAACCAATCAAAGGGGCTATAGTTTAGATAGGAAAATATTTTGGAGGTAGGCAGTATGAAGCGAACAAGTAATATGCGAATGACTATGCTGATTTTCTTGGGTTCTATTGCTTTACACACCCAAGCAATTGCATCAGAAATGTCGTTAACCTTACATTTGCCAACACTACAAAATAATACCCATGCTTATTATCATGAGTTATTGCAAAAATCGCTTGAGGAGCAGGGGGTGAAGGTCAATATAATTATTACGCCGGACCATGTACCTCAAAAACGAATTAGTAAAATGGTTGAAAATAATCAATTATCACTGATGTGGTTTTTACAAACTCAAGAACGAGATGAGCGTTATGCGGGCATAAATGTTCCATTGACCAAAGGACTGATTGGTAAACGTATTTTGTTGATTCCACCTCAATTACAACGAACGTTTGATACTATTCATTCGCTTAATGATTTACAAAAGGCGGGATTAACCGCTGGGTTAGGCGTTAATTGGTATGATGTTGAGGTCTGGCGCAATAATAGCTTAAAAGTGTATCAACAAGACGGTGAATGGCGAAATCTCTATCAAAAACTATCTGCAGAAGGGCCGATTCACTATTTTCCAAGAGGCATGAATGAAGTTTCCGATGAAGCTAAATCACTTCCGTATCTGGCCATTGAACAGCACTTGATATTGCAATATCAAAGCGATTTCATTTTTTATCTTAGCCAAGAAACAAAGCGATATCAGCCGATCATTGAGCGTGCCCTACGCAAAGCTCAAACTGGTGGTTTAATGGACAAATTGATTGAAAAACATTGGCGTAGCAGTTTAGAAGCACTGCATCCTGAAAGTCGTACCATCATTCATTTAGATATCCCTCAATAGGCTATTTTTAGGTTCAAGGCTTGGCTATTTTTCCATGTTCAGGCCTCAGCTATGAGACTAAGATCAAACTCTATTAGATTGGTCAAAATGTAATATTCTTTCACACTTCATGATTCCTCATTCTACGCTTTGTCTTTCCGATCACGTTTTTATCTTGCTCTCGCTGCTTTCCTTTCATCTCATTTACCCTGAGCGTGAGTGAACTCTGTGTTTTTCTTCTCCTCCCTTGGCTCTACGCCCTGAGAGCAAAATGGCAAGGGGGAGGTAATTGGCGGTGTCAAAATTATAACGTTAGCTTAGGTAGATATAGGCATATGTCTACTGATTTATAGGTTTTCTGCCAGCAGTGAGAGCAGGACGAGCACTAACGTTATAAAACGGATTACAACAATGAAAACAAACCTAACGAGAATGACTTTAGCGTTTGCTTCAATTGGTATGCTAGCGGGTTGTAATGACTCGTTAGACGTTCAAGTCATGGATGGGTATTTAACCAATGCCCAAGTTTGGCTGGATGTGAACGGCAATCGTCAATTTGAACAAAACGAACCTCAAGCGTATACCGACCAAAAAGGTATCGCAAAAATTAACGTGGCGGGGCTGCGTGGTGACGTAAAAAATTATTATCTGATGGCTTCTGCTATCAAGGGAAAAACCGTTGACCAAGATATTCCCACCGTCAAAGCGGCGCGCAATTATTTAATGATGGCGCCAGCAAATTATCCGGTGATCAGCCCTTTTACGACTTACCTCAGCGTGCAGATGCAAAATGGTAAGCGAGAGAGTAAAGCGTTGGCTGAGCTGAAAAAGGCGCTGCGTATTCCAACTCTGGATGTCAAAGCGGATTATGTCGATAATCACATCTTGGTTGCTCAATCTGCTAAAGCGCTAGCGCAACTGCTACCTGCTACTATCGATGACTCCAGCTTGCCTGAATTGGCCAATACCTTGAAAAAAGCCAGTAAACTGTTTGGCGATGAGATCAAAAAATCGCAGCGAGAAAAGAGCGATATTCGCGATAAAACACTGATGCTTGAAAATGGTGAGCCTGTTATTGGCTTTGATAGCGATAGAGATGGCGTAGCCGATTTGATTGACCATTTTCCTTACGACATCCAAGAGAGTATTGACTCCGATAATGATGGCATTGGCGATCACGCAGACCTAGACGATGACAACGATGGCTGGCCTGATGAAACTGAATGGCGATTAGGGGCAGATCCTTATGACGCCTTAAGCTTTGCTGCCGATCTCGATGGCGATGGCATTGCGGATGTCGAAGATGATGATATTGATGGTGATGGCGTGAGCAACGCGCAGGATGTATTCCCACGAGATCGCTTAGAAAGCCTTGATACCAATAACGATGGGCTAGGGGATTTTGCCTCAAGCGACGATGACGGTGATGGCATCCCCGACAGTATTGATCCACAACCGAAACAGGCGGATAACTCGACAACCGAGCCGACCCCAACTTATCAAGAAGCGATCATTTACTACCTGCGTGATGACAATAATTATGACGGCTGGGGACTACACCTTTGGAACAACGGTAGCTGTGATTCTGTTTCTGAATCTGCGCTTAATAGTGTGGATTGGGGAAATCCTTACTTAGCCTCAGAAATCGACCCGATTTATGGAGCGATATATCGCATTCCACTTAAAGCAGAACATGGCAACTGCATGAACTTTATTGTGCACAGTGGCAATAATAAAGCGCTGGGCGGCGATGATTTAGTGCTGGATTTTGTCAAAGGCAATACGCTTTATACGCGCCACGGTAGTGCGGTGTTGAACTACTCTCCGAATGAGCAAATTCAAGTTGCCATTGAGGGCGCAGCTGCACATTGGCTTGCGGTAAATCAACTGGCGTGGTTCGATCACAGCGAAGCGGCAAGCTATGAGCTTTGGAGCCGCGCACAAGGCAATGGTGATATCGCCCATCCTGAACAATTCATTCATTACCCATTAGCCTTGTCAGGCGTGACCAATAATGCGCATTTCCCACATTTAGCGGGTCGAACAGCCTTCACATTGGATGTGAGCAATGAACAAGCTAAAGCGCTATTGAAAACTCAGCTACTGACAGTGGCGAGAGATGCTGAAGGTAAAGTACTGGTTGCAACAAAAGTACAGATCCCAGGAATAGTCGATAATCTTTACACGGCGGGCAGCGATGATGCCGATGAAGCGAAACTTGGCGCGTGGATAGACGGTGATAGCGCGCATTTTTCGCTATGGGCTCCGACCGCGCAGCAAGTGGAGTTGTATCTGTATGATCAAGATAAAACCCTTCGCAGTACCTCACCGCAGATGATGGTTGAAGATCCAAATACCGGAGTTTGGCACTATCAAGGTGAGCGCTCGCTGAAAAACAGTTTCTATCGTTACCGCGTGCAGGCCTACCATCCTAAAACGGCGCAACTTGAATGGATGATGACGACCGACCCGTATTCGCAATCGCTCAGCACATCCAGCCTTTATTCTCAATTGGTGGACTTAACCGCAGCAGAGTCAAAACCGGACGATTGGGATGCTCAAATTATTCCTGAACTGAGTCATCCTGAAGATAACATTCTTTATGAAGTACACATTCGTGACTTCAGCAACAGTGATAGCAAAGGAACAGCGGAATACAACGGTAAATACCTCGCCTTCTTGGAAGAAGAACGTGACAGTGTTGCGCACCTGAAAAGTTTAAAACAAGCGGGTTTAACCACCATTCACTTACTGCCAAGCTATGATTTAGCGTCGATTCCGGAAGATGAGCAAAAGCGGGTCGATCTTAATGATACGGTCGCAAAACTGTGTGGTATTAACCCGCAAGCGTCACTCTGTTCTGATGGCACGTCGATGAGCGCGACCATACTTTCTCTGTTGGAAAAAACCGACCCGAATACACCGCAAGCACAAGCATTATTGGCGGATGTGCGGCCGCTTGACAGCTTCAACTGGGGTTATGATCCATTCCATTACAGCGCGCCAGAAGGCAGTTATGCAGTGCAAAGTGATGGTGTGTCACGGGTGAAAGAGTACCGCCAAATGGTGCAAAAACTGCATCAGCTTGGTTTTCGAGTCGTGCAAGATGTGGTCTACAACCATACCTACTCGTCAGGTTTGTATGACAAATCAGTACTGGATAAAACCGTGCCCGGTTATTACCACCGCTTGAACCCCATCACAGGTGCGGTTGAAAATTCTAGCTGCTGTGACAATACCGCTTCAGAAAACCGTATGTTCGAGAAACTGGTGGCCGATAGCGTCACGATGTGGGCGCAAGATTACAAAATCGACGGTTTCCGTTTCGATCTTATGGGACACTTGATGAAATCAAGCATGCTCAAGATTTATGAGGCGGCGAAAACGGTTGATCCTGACACTTGGTTCTATGGTGAAGGCTGGAACTTTGGTGAAGTCGCCAACGGTGCCAGAGGCGAAAATGCCACGCAATGGCCAATGGCTGGAACGGGAATAGGGACTTATAACGATCGCTTACGTGACGGTGTGCGTGGCGGTGGTCCATTTGATAGCGGTGAGGCGTTATTAACCACTCCGGGTTTTGCTAATGCAGGTGATCGATTTAGTGATGAGCTGAAATCGAAAATGGACTTAATTCGCTATGGCATGGCTGGCAATTTACAAGCCTATCCATTGCAAACCGCCAGCGGCATGACAGTGCTTGGCCGTGATTTCCAATACGGTGGCCAAGGCGCGGCCTATACACTTGACCCACAAGAGTCGATTAACTACGTCTCTAAACACGACAATCAAACCCTGTGGGACTTCAACCAATATAAAGCAAAAGCAGAAACCAGCTCAGCGGATAGAGCGCGCATGCAGATCATTGGTCTTGCGCCAGTAATGCTTGGGCAAGGTGTTCCTTTCTTCCATATGGGTTCAGAACTACTTCGCTCAAAATCGATGGCGCGCGACAGTTACGACAGTGGTGATTGGTACAACCGTGTTGACTTTAGCAAGCAGACCAACAACTGGAATGTCGGCTTGCCAAGAGCAGATAAAGATCAGGCCAACTGGAGTGCGATTCAAAGTGTGATAGCCAACCCCAATACGGTGGCTTCCGCGCAAGATATCGCATGGACAGACAATGCCTTCAAAGCCTTGCTGGCGATTCGTGCGCAAACACCGTTGCTCAAGCTAATCTCTGAGCAAGAAGTGTTAAATCGTGTTCGTTTCCATAATACGGGGCCAAATGCGCAGCCTGGCATGATTGTTATGTCGGTGAATGATGGTGTTTCAGCTGGTGCGGATCTCGACCCTAACGTTGAGGCCATCGTTGTCGCCATCAACGCTAATACCGCAGAGCAAAGTGTGGTTATTCCGAATGCGCAGCGCTTTGAATTACATCCTGTTTTACGCACAGCACAAGATGTGCGTGTTAAAGCGAGCCAGTTTAACAATGGCCGCTTTACCGTTCCAGCCTTAACGGCGGCAGTGTTTGTGATGCCGCAGCAGGGCGAGCAGGGTGCTGGCTTAAGCATTGATGCGCCACCAATTGATGTTGCACCTTATGGTTCAACCACGGTGTACGTGCGTGGTTCGATGAACGGTTGGGGAGTTTCAAATCCATTATCCTATCAGCAAAATGGTCTCTACACGTTTGAAGGTTATCTGACTCCCGGAGTGTATGAATTCAAAATTGCTTCTGAAGATTGGAGCACACTAAACCTTGGTTTTGGTGGCTTTAGTATCGCTAGCGGTTCCGCGACATTGGAAAATGCAGGAAATGGCAATATCAAGCTTACCGTAACAGAGCAAGGTGTTTGGAAGTTCACACTGGATGCATCCAACACATCGCAACTGGTGGTTGGCGTTGTGGATACGGGTGTTGACTACGCGTGTTATCAAGACAATAACCCCGCTTGTGATTTGCGAATTTATCAAGTGATGGTGGAATCCTTTGTTGATGGAGATTCAAACGCTGATTACGGCGTTGGTTACGGCAACTCGCACCACCGTGGTGATTTGCAAGGCATCATCAATAGCTTGGATTATATTGCTAGCTTGAACGTTAATGCGTTGTGGTTAACGCCAGTATTTGATTCCTGTGCGGGTCAAAATGGCGATGATAAGCTTGACGCTACTGGCTATTTTGCGTGTGATTATTTCAACGTAGATCCTAACTTTGGCAGCAACGCTAAACTAAAAGAGCTGATTGATCGTGCGCATGACAAAGGGCTGTATGTGTTATTGGATGGCGTATTTGGCCACACCAGCTCTGTTGGCGTGAAAGCGTCACCGAGCGGCAAGTTGCCTCAGCTTCATGACGGGGAAAGTGGTTATCCGGGCAAGTTGGTCACTTATCCTAGCCAAGCGAGTGAGGCATTTTTCACTGAAGTTGCCAGCTACTGGATCCGTGAGTTTGGCATTGATGGCTGGCGTTTAGACCAAGCGTATCAAGTCCCGCTTGAGAGCTGGCGTTCGCTGCGCGCGGCGGTTGAACAAGCATCGCAAGATAACCTCAATGCAGGGAAATCATGGGGCACATTAGGCTATATGGTCGGTGAAGTGTGGCAAGGGGCTGATGACATTACCCTAACTGCGTATGGCAGTGATGCAAACCCAGCGCTCTCCTCAGCCTTCAACTTTCCTTTACGCTATGGTGTGATGCAAGCACTAGCAGTGGAAGAATCTGGCGCAAGTGGTAGCGCTCTAAGTCTAGAAGCCAGTTGGAATAACCGAGCGAAATCGCCTTATCACGCCATGCCAAATCTAATGTTAGGTAATCATGATTTGGTTCGCTTTGGTGACCTGATCCAACGAGGTAATTTAGGTGATTATTATGCGCGACATCTTGCCGCGTTCAGTTTTCTTGCTGCTTATTCTGGGCCAATCACGCTTTACTATGGTGAAGAGATTGGGGATGAAGTCGAAAACTTTGCAGCGCAAGTGACACAAAATTGTGCCGCTGTTGGTTTGTGTGATGATCACGTTGCTCGTTCTAGTGGCAAAGTAGATGGTTCAAGCTTGTCACCACAACAGCAAGCGCTGAAAAACAGCGTCAGTCAACTAATGCTACTGCGCAGCCAATACCCGTCACTGGCTAAAGGGGAGCGGCGTAATGTCTGGATTGACGAGAGTTTGTACGCGGATCTCAAAGTGTACGGTGATGAGCAGATCCTCTATGTGCTGAACACCAGCACTGTGGAGCGGAGATTATCTCTTGATATGGGAAGCGTAAAAGCTGCGACTCAATTGAAGGATTTAATGACTGAAGAGACGATCGCCACGCAAATTGGTACAACGACAATCATCGCTCCGGCTTTAACTGGTCGCTTACTTCGACTGGATTAATCGTTAAAGCAATAAAAGCTCGCTGCGGCGAGCTTTTTCCTACTAAGACTCTCATTAATGAGCCTCTCGTTTGGTCATTGTCCATTGACAGAAAACACAAGTTGCGACATTCCACTCATTGGCGTAGCTTATCAACCTGAATGACACTCTGGTACACATTCTAGATTCAGCTTACAAGAGAGCCTGCGGCCATGTGGATTAGGTCACCCTCTTCAACAAATCCATAGTAATAAACTGGCCTTTGGGTGGTACTTCGTTTATTAATTAGCGAGTTAGCTAATTACTTCAAAATGGTTTTTATCGTATGACCAACATTTTTATCATTGTTGCACTGCTGGTGCTGTTTTTTGTCTTTATCCAAAAGTACGTGATCAAACACGACGATACCAAAGACTACGCTTATAAGAAGAAAGGGGCGTTACTCAATATGTCGGAAGGCGCCTTTCATAACGCGCTGAAATCTGCAGTAGGGGAACACGGTGTGGTGTTGGCTAAAGTTTCAATGGCCAACGTGGTTACCCCAGCGGTGAACTTGAATAAAAAGCAGTGGTTCATCGCCAATAACCGAATCGCCAAAAACTATTTTGATTTTGTGGTGTGTGATGCAAGAACCTTAGAGCCGCGAGTCATCATCGAGTTGGATAACGGAAAAGAACTGCATAAAGGCAAGGTAGAGCGTGAAAAATTGCTGATGCATGTGTGTAAGTCTGCCAACATTCCATTGATTGGTGCGAACATCAAACACAGCTACCAAGTGAGCAAACTTAGAAGGTTACTGGCCGCACATATTGATTTGATCGAAACCGATAAAGAAGTGCGTTTTTGCAAAAAATGTGGCAGCCCAATGGTGATAAAAATTGCCAGCCAAGGCGAATTCAAAGGTCGACGATTCTTTACGTGTAGCCGTCAACCACAGTGTACCTATACTGAAAATTATAATGTGGTGTATGAAGTCGGAGAGGATCAAGAACTCTGAGAAGCCCAAAGTGTCGCATCATTTTTGCTGTCATTGACTTGGCAAATACGAACTTGGTTACGTCCATTTTTCTTCGCTTTATAAAGCTCAACATCGGCTAATTTCAGTAGTACATCCAACTTGTCACCTTCACGGTATTCACAAATACCGACACTTAAGGTCAGTTGGATTCGCTTCGATCCATAAGCGTACAAATGTTGATTAATCGCCTCGCGTAATTTTTCTCCCACATGTTCGGCTTGCGCGATGCTGTTATTAAACAAAGTCACACAAAACTCCTCCCCGCCGATACGGTAGAGGTTATCGTCGCCCACAATTTGAGACATTACCTGCGTCGTATCGATCAGCACCTTGTCACCGGCATCATGCCCATGGGTGTCATTCACTTGCTTAAAATAATCAAGGTCAATCACTAAAAGGCACAGCGTCGTATCCACTTTATTTTGCACAAAGTGAGCGAAGGCATGAGTGAGTGCTAAACGATTGTGAGAGCCCGTCAACGCATCACGAGAAGCAAGATAGCGTAGTGAGTTTTCGGTTTTTTTACGGCTAGATTCAAAAATATGAGCCACTGTCCAAATTCCGCAGTAGCAAAGAAGCAGATTGATCATCAACGGGATTGGATCATAAGCTTCATTCCATAAGGCTTGATAATAAATGTTGAACAGTTGCGGAATGAGTGCGATGCCCGTAGCGAGGCGGCCATGCTTAACCCCTAGCAATAGATAAAAAAGTACTGGGAAAAACGTGGTCCATAAAAATAGACCATTACTTAAAGGCTGGATAAAAGTCCCTGCGCTGATAATAAAGACTAGAAAATAAACGTAGACACGAATATGAGTAGCTGAATGTGTTTGTTGCTTTGCAATCAAGTAAACGTAATAGGAGTAACACATGAAGACAAATTCTAATGCTGCTAGCCCGTAGCTGTAAGTGTAAAAAACGTTAAATAGGACGAAGAAAAATGCAATAGCGGTCAGCAGTAAGCTTAACCCACAAAGTACAGAGGCTCTCAAATGATGAGAATGATTGAATAATCGCACATCCATGTTACGTCACCGTATTGCATATCGAAGATATTGATAAAGCTTATAGTACGAGATAATTGGTCCGAATCAATGGATAATCTCACATAACTTATACAATGAAATAAATTGGACAGCTTACATCTATTGTTAATCCGGTTATTGTGCTTAAACCCAGAGTTGTGAATAAAAAACAGACAAGCTGGTGATAGATAAGCCAACTGGCTCAAAAACAAAGAAAATAGACTTGCACACAGCAAAAACAGCCGTTAATATCCACTCCGTTCTGAAGATATGCGTCCGTAGCTCAGTTGGTTAGAGCACCACCTTGACATGGTGGGGGTCGGTGATTCGAGTTCACTCG
The DNA here is from genome assembly GCF_963888765.1 of Vibrio sp. B7. Lineage (NCBI taxonomy): Bacteria > Pseudomonadati > Pseudomonadota > Gammaproteobacteria > Vibrionales > Vibrionaceae > Vibrio > Vibrio sp. B7. Next base: position 195,313 of record NZ_CAWPKR010000037.1, on the reverse strand, counting down.
GACGCACCATTTCAGTTGCATGTATCATGCTCAAGAACAAAAATTTGGGTCTTTAGCTCAGTTGGTTAGAGCGTCTGGTCGACATCCAGAAGGTCGTTGGTTCGAATCCAATAAGACCCACCAAATTCAAACAAAGCCCGCCACGTGCGGGCTTTGTTGTATCTAAAAACCCACGCAACGTTATCGCGGAAAATTATTTAACAGCGAAGATGGATTTTATCCTCTAGGAAAAATAAACATTATTCCGAGCATGTTGTTCATTGATTATGTTCCGCAATCGCCCGATTGGATTTAAGTTTGGACTGTATGGCGGTTTTCATCACTGCCACACAGGCAGCTTAATTAAATTATCCCAGATTAAGGTGAAATTTGGGTATAGTGTTTTATTTTTGATGATAGGTGGAAAATGAGCACACACAATGCCGCGCGTTTTTACATTGGTACTTATACGGATGCACCAAGCAATAGTAACGGCGTTGAGCTGATTGAGCTTAACACCATCACGGGTGAACTTAGTGTTTTTCAAGAGGTGATGGCGACGCGTAACCCTTCCTACCTTCTTGAAACCACCAAGGGCTTTTACACTTTTAATGAGGTAGAAGCGAGCGACAACCCACAATTAATACACATTAACAAGGGCTCTGTTTCTCAAATGCCATTGTCTGGTAGCTATGCATGTCATCTTGCTATTGATACCAAGCAGCGCTATTGCGCCGTGGCGCATTATGGGTCGGGTAATGTGAACATTGTTCGTTTGGACGACACTGGCAAACCTGAGTCATGCATTGCTGATCTATGGATTAATGGTCAGGGGCCAAATGCAGAGCGCCAAACCTCACCTCACGCTCATCAGGTGGTTTTCCTTAAACAGTCGTCGCAACTGGTTGTGGTCGATTTAGGGAGTGATGCAATTCATTTTTTCGCCATCAACAGTGATAATCAGGCATTTTCATTGGTGCGAACTGTGGAGATGCCAGCGGGGAGTGGGCCGCGCCATGTGGTGTTTAATCACGCAGAAACCCGAGCTTTTGTGGTCTGTGAATTGTCGGAGACTTTGGTCACTTTAGTATTTTCCGGGACACAATGGCAAATAGAGGCTGAGTGCGATCTCTTGCCGAATGAGGCGAAAAGTGGAGCGGCTGCGGCGATTAAGTTGTCGCCCGATGAACGTTTTCTCTATGCTTCCTGCCGAGAGCAAAATAAAATCGTTCTTTTTGAACTATGCCAGCCACAACCGCAATGGATTGCCGCATTTGACGTCGGTGGCCAATTCCCGCGTGACTTCACTTTGTCTGCGGATGGAGATTGGTTGTTGGTTGCTAGCCAACATTCACACACAATCGCCAGTTATCGCCGAGATGAAACCACAGGCAGGTTGGTTGCCAGCGGCTTTAGCTGTAAAGTCGGCGCGCCAGTCTGTGTGATCGAACAGCACTGTTGCGAGTTATCTTTACCATAAAGAGAGAAATTAATGACTATTCATCGTATTAATCCAAGTAAACGTTGGTCTGACATTACCGTATTCAACGGCATTGCCCACTTTGTGGAAGTGGCTGATAGCGATACAAAAGCCGATATAAAAGGGCAGGTTGAGCAGATCTTAGCCCAAGCCGAGCAGCAGTTGACGGCGATCGACAGCGACAGAAGTCGCGTGTTATCGGTGACGATTTATGTCACGGATTTTGCTCATTTAGCCGCTTTGAATGAAGTGTGGGATAGCTGGTTTCCAGAAGGATGCGCACCAAGCCGAGCCTGCGTTCAAGCGCAATTGGCAAGCCCTGACTATCTGGTTGAGATGGCTTTTGTTGCCGCGGCTGGCCCAAAATTTCAGTAAATACGTTTCTTACGATGTGATAAAAAATGGCGCTAAAAACAGCGCCATTTTTTATCTTAAAGCTTGATGATCTTAACGCTTCTTAGCAGGTTATCTGCTTGCATATGAGTGAGTTACGATTCATCGAAGTGCTCTGCTTGCTCAAGCCACAATCCATTGATTATGCCAAATGCGCAGGCGAGTAATACGCCAAGAACCCAACAGAAATACCACATCAGCCATCTCCTTTAGTACAGCGATACGCTGTGGTTGCGAATATAATCATCACTCAATCGACCGAACATTTTGTAGTAACCCCAAGCCGTGTAACTGAGGATGACTGGCACCACTAAGATGGCGACAAGCGTGATGATATTGAGTGTTTTTTGGCTGGATGTGGCATCCCAAATCGTCAAACTGTGTGATGGCATTAAGCTTGATGGCATGATCATCGGAAATAGCGCCACGCCTGCCGTTAAAATAATGCATGCAATAGCAAGGCTAGAGAATAAGAATGCCCCGCCAGATGCTCGTTTCAGGCTTGCCCATATGCACGCCAATAAGCTCGCGATGCCCACGCAAGGGATCAACCACAGCATGGCGTGTGCTTGATAGTTATGCAGTAAATGACGAGCGACGCTAATCACCTCTTTATGCAAGGGGTTTGAAGCTGCATCCGTGACAATTGGGCTCATGATAATATAACCCGCCATGTTGGCTGCAAAGAATCCGCCGATGAGAAATAAAGCCACGGCAATGCTGGCACTGACGACCGACGCGCTATGGGCTCGCTCGCATAACACATCACAAGTTTTGAGCTGTAAAAACGTTGCGCCTTGAGTGACGACGATGGCAAGGCTGAGCAGGCCACACAGTAGTGGAAATGGTGTGAATAGATCCCAAAAATGGCCTTGGTAATCGAGCATCAATAAGTTATTGAGCTGAAAAGGGACTCCTACCAATAAATTACCAAAACCAATGCCAAAGATAAGGGGCGGCACAACGCCACTGATGAACAGTGCGTTATCGCACGCCTTGCGCCATGTGGGGTTATCGATTTTTGAGCGATAATCCATACCAATTGGGCGCAGCCATAACGCAGCAAGTAGCAACATCATCGCTAAATAGAAACTAGAAAATGCGGTGGCGTAAACCAGTGGCCAGATAGCGAAAATCGCACCGCCAGCAGTAATCAACCACACTTGGTTGCCATCCCAATGAGGCGCGATACTGTTGATGATCACTCGCCGTTCAACATCACTGCGTCCCAAAATGGGCAGTAGCGCTGCAACGCCCATATCAAAGCCATCGGTGATGATAAAACCAATCAATAGCACACCGACAATCGCCCAAGTCAGCAGACGTAAGGTTTCGTAATCAAACATTGTGTTCTCCCTTAATGGTGTTCGTGAGATAGAGATCCGTGCCCATCTTGCGTTTCAAAATGGTAACGTCCGGTATGTAGGGCGCTTGGTCCGCGCCGAGCAAACTTTACCATCAGGTACATTTCCACCACCAAAAATGCGCTATAGAGTAAGTAAACTAGGCCCAGTGAAATCCATAAATCGCTGGTTGATAGGTTAGATACGGCCATATTAACCGGAAGTACTTCACCGATAGCCCAAGGTTGGCGGCCAAACTCAGCGACAAACCAACCCGCTTCGCTGGCAATCCATGGGAGTGGAATCGACAATAGTGTTGCTTTGAGTAGCCAAGGCTGAGTACCGATTTTTCGCCGACAAATTTGGATGAAACAGAGCCCAATGACAGCGAACATCGCCATACCGCAGGCCACCATGATGCGGAAGCTCCAAAACAGAGGTGCAACTTGCGGAATGGTATCTTGCGCGGCTTGTTTGATTTGGCTTTCAGTCGCATCAGTCACTTTATCGGTGTATTTTTTGAGTAATAAACCGTACCCTAAATCCTCTTTTAGCGTTTCAAACTGAGCGATGTTTTGCAGTGAATCGTCACCATTGCGTAAGGCTTCTAATCGCCCGTAAGCGAGCATGCCATTGCGAATGCGCTCTTCACTGCGCGCCATCAAATCTTTTAAGCCGATGACGGGCTCATTCAATGAACGCGTGGCGATAATACCCATCAAATAAGGGACTTTAACCGCCGCGTCTGTGTGCATGGTTTCTTGGTTAGGTAGCCCAAACAGAGTAAAAGAGGCAGGGGCTTGTTTGGTATCCCACTCGGCTTCAATGGCGGCCAGTTTCACCTGTTGCACTTCACCTAAGGTGTAACCAGAAAAGTTAGAGCCTAAAGCGGTTAAGCAAGTCACGCTTAAGTGCTGACGCTTAGAAAGGCGATCCCAGCCGAAGAAAAATAGCCCAACTAAGGTAGATTCAAGGAAAAAGGCAATCAAAGCTTCGATCGCCAGCGGGGCACCAAAAATGTCACCCACATAATGAGAGTAGTACGCCCAGTTGGTGCCAAATTGAAACTCCATAGTGAGGCCGGTGGCAACGCCAACGGCGAAGTTGATGCCAAACAGCTTGCCCCAAAAACGAGTCATGTCTTTGTAAACGGTTTTGCCGGTCATGACATACAGTGATTCCATGATCGCCAGTAAAAATGATAAGCCAATGGTCAGCGGAACAAAAATAAAATGGTAAAGCGCCGTACTGGCGAACTGGAACCGTGACAGTTCCACCACATCTGTAAGCATAAAGTCTCCCTCCTGCCAGCAAAATGGCAGGTAAGATAGTCAGAGATGAATGTGTGATTGATAACGCCTGCCACTTGAAGCTGCGGGTGGCAACTTCAAGTTAGTCGGCATCATTAGGTGTTAAGCGGTTTGAGGCGTGCGAGTGAATGGTTTTTTTAGCCAGTAGTCGAGGCTGACGTAGCTGCCACCACCATAAATGAAAAGAACCATCAGCATCACAAAGTAAGTCGCCGCAAATTCCATCCCGTTATTGAGCATCACAGGGTCACCGAGCTCAGTGATGTAGTTGTATCGGCCTGGGAAATTTACGGCTAACCATTCAATAAATCCATTTAAGCGCACGGTTGCTTCCATACTGCTGGTGGCAATCGCATCCCAGCCATGTTTCCAGTGCACCATTGCGCTCGCCACGCTCATCATGAAAATCATTGGAATCGCCATAATGCGAGTAAAAAGACCAAGTGCGATGCATATACAGCCGAGCACTTCCGTCGCGGCGGCTAAAAATGCCAGCAGTTCAGGAAAAGGTAGATTTAAACCACCATCGGCGGTTGAGGCGCCAAACCAGGCAACGGTTCCAGCAAAACCAACCACTTTGGAATGAGCGCCGACAAAAATCACCGGCACGAGAAAAAGTCGAATCGCAAGTAGTACGATAAAATCGAATTTTTTAAATTTTTCGATCACGCCATCGTACCAATTGAGGGCTGAATGAATCATAGAGTTTCTCCTAATAAATACAGGCTGATGAGTCCTTGTTGCTGAAACGTTTGAACCCACGCCAAAAAATGGAAGTTGGATAGGTGTTGAGCTATCTGTTGTTCTAGTTGCGTTAGTGACTGCGCTGGGGCGTTTTGAATCATCTGAATTAGGGCGATATCCACTTCTCTGAGTTTTTGTGATACCACCTGATGCGATACATGACGAAATACCCCATAACAGACCGTTTTCTGTTCTTGAATCAAAAAAGTGACCGATTCTGGATGGACAAGAAAAGGCACTTCGACCAGTTTTAACGTTGGGTTAAGCTGTATGCAAAACGCCTCCGGTTGAGCTTCAGCGTCATCCGACCACACGTTGAGATTCGGCACATGAGCACTATCCATTTCAGCGTTGAAAACGATCCATTCATATTCAAGTAGTGCGATTTGCTCAGCACTGAGGTTAACACTGGCGTTATGGTTATTTTGCTGTTGGATAAACTGAACAAATTCAGTCGCAATCTGATGGAACTTAGGCTCCATAGCGCCATGTATTACCAGCCATTCGTCCGTCAAAATGTAGAGTGTTTCCTCGTTAAGTTGAGCGTAGAACAGAGGAAAAGTGTGCTTAATGACAGAGTAGATATTCTCTCGAATGAACTCTCGATAACGGCAGGGCGGTTCGCCTTGTGCGACAGGAGAGCGGATCACGCAGGTCAGTGCGTGCATTGACATACTCATGTTCATTGGTGGTTTAAGCATGGCTACGCTCCATATCGATAACTAATGATGGCGCTGGCTGCATGATCTCATGATGGATAGTGCGCAACTCTTCAGTCAAAACCACCAGAGGGGGCACATGATGATCACGTTCAAGCAGCAAAGGACGGCTACCTTGTTGAGCGTAAGCATAACGAGCCAAGTCAATCACCTCTTGTTGTACTGGTTTGCCATGGGTATCGAGCAAGAAATCTTCGCTCTTTTAAGTGACCTGCGATGTGGTAATAGCCGATCGCTTCGCTCGGTAAAGTGGCCAGCATGTCAAACGGGCAGTAATTGTGGTTACGGCTATTCACATACACATTATTGATATCAATCAGCAGCTGGCAGCCGCTGCGCTCGACTATCTCAGCAATAAATTCGCCTTCGGGGATCTCCTTGCCGTAACTGTGGTAGTAGGAGATGTTTTCCAGCACCAAAGGACGTTGCACAATATCTTGAACGCAGTGAATGCGATCAACCAAGTAAGCAATGCTCTCTTTATAGCGCGGGATAGGCAGCAGTTCATACAAGTACCCTTGGGCATCACGTGAAAAGCTCAAATGCTCACTGTAAATGTCGATGTTAAATTCATCTAAAAATGCCGCTACCTTTTTCACAAACGCTTTGTTCAGTGGCTGACAATCGCCAATCGACAAACTCAGCCCATGTGCAACCAGAGGATAGTGCTTTGCTATCTGCTGTAACTGCTCGCGTTTAAGTCCGCCCATGTTCATCCAGTTCTCCGGAGCAAGCTCAAGGAAATCGATGTCGGGATGGTCAGGCAACTGGCATAGCAAATCGATGTGTTCGCTACGCAAGCCGATGCCTTTTGAAGTGCGATCTATTGCCCGCATACACCACCAGTGATTTTGCTGTTGGTTAGAGTAATGGTTTCAGCGGAAGGTGCGATTCCCTCTGCGGTTAAGCCACATTTACCATCTCTGGCGCGTACTAAACGTCCTTGCGGATCGCTTTTTAAATCCTGTTTTTCAAAATGTTTTTCAGTACCACATTTGCCAGCCGCGCATTTGCCACCATTTTGCGAGGTGGGTTGCACACTCACTGGTGCTTCCGTTGACGTTTCTGCAACGCTCATTGCAGGATGAAGAGCAATGGCCGAAGTCATCGCAATAGACAAAACAATTTTACAATTCATGGGTTATCTCCTTCACGGAACTCATTGGGTAGCTTGAGAGATCACGGGCGGCAATAACTTCGCCGTGATAAAACTGTTTGATGATCTTGGTGGACTCTGATTTATGTTTAAGGCCGACTCCCATCCAGTGGTTGAGCACGAGCAGTTTAGGATTGATTTTGGCTGCAATTTCGCCAATCACTGAAGGTTTAGCGTGCATAAATGCGGAAACTTCATCGGCTGACTCATGAACAGCCATCGGCATGACTAAAATGTCAGCGCCTTGAGCAAAATCGAGAAATGCTGGGTTACTGCCGTTTTGATCGGCAGAAATAACAATAACGCCCTGATCACTTTCAATACGATAAGCCAAACATGGCACGTCCCCATGAGGAATACCGGGTGCGTAAATGGTTAAACCGTCTTGTTGATACACTTTAGTTGGTGTCGTGGTTTTGTAAGGAACATCAGTGATGGTGACTGGGAACAAACCATCGCTGCCATCATATAAACCATTTAAATAAGCGTAAGCGCCATCTTTGCTATTAAAGAGTGCGTCCATATAGCCTGATAGGCTAGGGAAGGCTGATCCCGCTTGCGGGCCTGCAATATCTAGTGGGTCTTCTCGCTTAAAGAAGTAGCCGCCTATTCGCTGCGCCGAGATCGTGTTTAAGACCAAATAGAGTTACGACAAAGTGGTTGCTTGGATGAATGATGATTTCACGGCGATTTATGTCGATGGTTCAGAAGCAACGTCCAATATGGTTCGATTTCGAGAGGATGATGTAAAAGCTGGCTACGTGAAAATGAAGGTAAATCAACCAATTACCGCTTATGTCTGTTTTGGTCAATCGAGCGTTCCGATCAGTCAAATAGAGTGCGATATGAAATAGATTGCTTATCAATGTTAAGTGCCATCTCCTTAAATGGGGGAGCAAATGATAGTCAGGCCTTATCCTGACAAAGCCATACATTTCGATACCCAATCCTTTTCACATTCAACGTACAATCGCCGCACTTAAATTATTGAAAAGGGTTGTTGTAACGATGTCAGCAAAATTTGTACTCTCACCCATTATGGGTTTGATGGTTTGTTTGGGTATGCATACACCAACAGTATTGGCTGAGTCAGTCGCTTGGGATCAAGCTGGTCAGCAATGGCAGACTCAACAATCGCAACATTTTATCGTGCACTTTCGCAGTGAATTGGCCCAGTACGCGGCGCGTTCGTTAGATATTGCCGAGAAAGTGCATCAAGACCTTGCCAGTCAATTCTCAAAGATGCCAGCTGAAAAAACGCACCTAACGCTGGTGGATGACTACGACTATTCCAACGGTTGGGCAACGCCGCTGCCTTATGCTCAAATTCGCTTGATCTTAAATCCCCCCAGCGATGTCAATGGATTGGAAGGCAATGATGAATGGTTGCACATGCTCATCCGCCATGAATACACTCACATTGTTCATATGGAATTAAATGAGCGTGCGGTCACTGGAGCTCGACGTATTTTTGGCCGTCACACACTGCTTTTCCCGCATGCAATGACACCCTCGATGCTGTTAGAAGGGTTAGCGGTTTACATGGAAAGCCAAAATGAACAAGGTTATGGACGTTTGCACAATAGCCATTTTGCGATGCAAATGCGCATGGAAGTGGCGAGCGGGCAACTAGCTGATCTCAACCAAATCGTGGTAGCGAACAAACGTTTACCGCTTGGCAGTAATTACCTCTACGGCGCGTATTTTATTGATTATTTAGCCAAAACGTATGGCGAAGACGCACTCCAGCATTTTTTAAGCGATTATAGTGGCTACCTAATTCCGGGCGTTTTCTTAAACCGAAGCGCTCAACGTGCTTTTGGTAAAGACTTTTTTGCGCTTTGGCAAGAGTTCCGTGCCGATCTAATCACGCAGTTTTCAGATCAAATTGTGCAAAGTAAGGAACAGCCTTCGGAGGCTCAATCTCTCGATAGCCAGCCGTTTGAATATCTATTAGCCAATGGTGGATCAGAGCAATTACTGGCTTGGCGTCGTGATGGGGTTGATCGAGCAAATTTAGCGATGTGGGATAGTAAGCAAAATCAATGGCAGCGTTTATTGACTACAAAAAGCTTAACTAGCCTCGATGTTCATCCCCAGCAAGGTATCGTCGCGTCACAAGTGAATAGTTATCTTGATGGACGAGTGTTGAATGATCTTTATCGCTACGTTGATGGGCAGTGGCAGCGTTTAACCGAGCAACAGCGCTTTACCCAAGTACGTTGGAGCCGAGATGGGCAAAGTGTTTTCGCTACCCGTCATGAACAAGGGTTGCCTGAGTTATGGCAGGTGACGCTGGATGGGCAGCAAACCCGCCTATGGCAAGGCACATATGGTTGGGTTATTGGTGATATGGCGCTGTCTCCGACAGGTGACATTTATGCTTCTGTGAAGCAGCCGTCTAGCGCTTGGAATATCATGCGTTTTGTCGCCAAAGAGCAGCGCTGGTTGGCTGTCACTGAAACATCAGCAACCGAGCATCAATTGAGTTTTACCCAAGAGGGAGAGTTGCTGTTCAGCGCCGATTACACGGGGCGTTATCAGATCTACCGAATGGACTTGGCCAGTTTGCAGTTGGAGCAGTTAACCAATGAAATTGGTGGTGCTTTTTCTCCGCAATGGAATCAATCGCAAGGGCTTATCTACCAAGCTTATGAGCATGATGGTTACCATTTGCGCCACATTCCGGCGGTGACGGCTTTCAATGAGGCTCCGCTGTCTTCCTTTGCCAAGGTGACATCCGCTGCTTCGACGCCGATATCTCAGGTCGAAAAAAGTGACACTACCGACTACTCACCGTTGTCGACTTTAACGCCACGTTATTGGGTTCCCGTTTGGCAAGGGGATGATAACCAATCGTTACTTGGTTTCTCGACCAGTGGTTCAGATGTGTTAGGGCGACATCAATATGAAATCCAAGCGGCTTGGGATACAAAAAATGCGTTGGCGACGTACCAATTGGGATATCAATATGACAACCGTTGGCAAGCGACGCTCAGCCGAGAGCATGAGTTTAAGTTAAACCCATTGACCAATAAAGACGATCGCATTGTCCGTCAAGATGACTTAACGTTACAACGTAATTATTTATGGCATGGCCTCGATGATAACTTAATGTTTGGTATCGGAACTTATTGGCAGAAAGAGTCACTGATCAAAGCGCCTCAAGGTACGCGCTATACACAAGCCAGTGATGAGTGGCTAGCAGGGGCTGCGCTGCAATGGGATAACCGTGAAGGCTTATTGAATGTTCCTGGTTATGCGTGGGGTCATTACGCTGATTTGGTATGGGAGTCCAATGTTGGCGGTGATTACTCTGGACAAAAATGGCAGGCGCAGTGGCAAGCACATTGGGACCTCCCGGGGAGCTTCAATCTTACCACTCACCTTGCGGCAGGTTATGCAGATTCAAAAGCCAAAGCGTTTGAGTTGGGCAGTTACGAAGGTGACAGCGCGCAGCTCTATGGCCGCCAACAGATAGAGTTGCGTGGCTACAGCTCTGCGGCTCAAGTAGGGCAAGCTTACGCGACACAAAGTGTTGAACTAAGCCGCTTATTGTATCGCGCTGAACGAAACTGGAATTTGTGGCCAATTGGCTTGGGGGATATTTCAGGTTCTGTATTTGTCGACTCAGGATCAAGCTGGAACGATAACCAAAACTACCAAGCCCTGACGGGGATTGGTGCTGAAATGCAGATCGATACCATCGTACTTTATGGCGGCACGTTACCAGTACGGATTGGTTACGCTCATGGATTAGACAGTAAATTAGGCAAAGATGAAGTGTATATCAAGCTAACTGCTCAGTTTTAACCGTTTGTTGAGGAGTAAAGGGTCGCATCAAATGCGACCCTTTTTGCGTTGTAAGCCGAAGCAAGGCTTACTGCTTACTCAAACCTAACGCTTGTTATGGGGCACGGTTATTTTTTGTCATAATTCTTCCGTAATTTGATACATCTTTTTCCTCGGTCTTACAGCTGATGATTGGTACAACTCATTGGCTGCGCTGTTCTGGATTTTCATTCCCCTCAATCGACGAGGAGCCTTAGTGACTTTAAGTAAGAAAATCCTCAGGCAGTGAACTTAATTAGGTCGATCAACGTAATTAACAATTAAGTAAATTGTTGTTATTTGATTGCCTAGTCTTTTTTGATTGAGGAAAGAGTGATGTTAGAGACCCTCATGTTGTCGCGGATCCAGTTTGCCGCCAATATCAGTTTTCATATTTTATTTCCAACCATTACGATTGCGCTTGCATGGGTGATGGTATTTTTTAAGTGGCGTTTTGTACGAACGCAAGCTCAGTTGTGGTTGGACTTATATTATTTCTGGGTCAAGATATTTGCCCTGACTTTTGCGCTCGGTGTTGTTTCTGGTATCACGATGAGTTTTCAATTTGGGACTAACTGGCCAGGATTTATGGAGAGAGTCGGTAACGTAGCTGGGCCATTGTTAGGCTATGAAGTGATGACGGCCTTTTTTATGGAAGCGACCTTCCTTGGCGTGATGCTTTTTGGGCGTGGAAGAGTACCTGAATGGGTGCATACTTTAGCAACCGTGCTGGTGGCGATAGGCACATCACTCTCTGCTTTTTGGATTTTAGTTTTAAATAGTTGGATGCATACACCTGCTGGTTATGAAGTGATCGAAGGCATTGTTCATGTCACCAGTTGGAAAGAGGTTATTTTCAATCCTTCTATGCCGTATCGGCTTGTACATATGTTGCTGGCTTCTTTACTCACCGTAAGTTTTGTCATTGCAGGGATCTCTGCTTACCAATTTTTGCGTAATTCACAACTGGAAGCAGCGAAAGTGGGCCTTAGAGTCGGCATTATTCTCGCGGCCATTGCTATACCAATACAAATTTTTGTTGGCGATTTACACGGTTTAAATACGTTAAAACACCAACCCGCTAAAATTGCCGCGATGGAAGGGGTGTGGGACACGGAGCAAGGAGCACCGTTACTCTTGTTCGCTTGGCCGGATGAAGCCACACGTAGCAATCACTTTGAACTCGGCATTCCTAAATTAGCTAGCTTAATACTCACGCATGACCTCGACGGTGAAATTGTGGGTTTAAATCAATTTGCACCGGACCATCCCCCGGTTAAGCCACTGTTCTTTGGCTTTCGAATTATGGTCGGAATTGGCGTGCTGATGCTGCTAGTGAGCTGGTTTGGTGCATGGTGTTTAATTCGTAAAAAAACCTTACCCAAGTTCTACCTTTATACCGTTGTCGCGATGACGTTTTCGGGATGGGTAGCCACATTAGCAGGGTGGTATGTTACTGAAATTGGTCGTCAACCATGGCTTGTCAGTGGTGTATTACGTACTTCTGATGCAGTTACTGCGATTGGAAGTGGTTCTGTTGTGCTGTCATTAGCCATGTATTTAACCATTTATGCCGTATTGCTAGTTGCTTATATTCATACACTGTTTTATTTAGCAAGGCAGTTCTCTACAAGCATAACGATTCAACCGATTGACGAGCAAAAGGCACAATTATGATCTCTTATCTACCGGAAATTTATCTTTTACTGCTTGGTTTTAGCATTTTCATGTATGCGGTACTTGATGGTTATGATTTGGGTGTCGGTATTTTATTACCCCAAAATAATGAGCAACAGCGCGATAGAATGATCGCCTCAATTGGTCCTTTCTGGGATGCCAATGAAACATGGCTAGTGCTAGGCGTTGGTATTTTATTGATTGCGTTTCCAAGTGCACATAGCTTGATTTTGACAGAGCTGTATTTGCCCACCGCACTGATGCTGATCGCATTGATTATGCGTGGTGTAGCGTTTGATTTTCGTGCAAAAGCGAAAGCGGATCATAAAGACCACTGGGACTTGTGTTTTAAAACCGGTTCTTTACTTGCCGCATTAACCCAAGGTTACATGATTGGACGGTATGTGATGAGCTTTGAGGAGTCGATGCAGGCTTATGGCTTTGCACTACTCAGTTCGCTGTGCGTGACGGCCGCTTATGTTTATATCGGTGGAGCTTGGCTGGTGTTAAAGACCGAAGGCGCGTTACAAATTCGAGCGGCGCGCTGGTCACGCCGCGCGGGTTGGTTGGCCGCGCTGGGTATTTTCTCAGTCAGTATTGTTAACCCGTTATTTAATCCACTGGTCGCGGAACGTTGGTTTAGTTTCCCTGAAATGCTGTTATTAGCTCCTGTTCCGGTGGTGGTGTTAGTCACGATTTTTATGGTTGATCGCTATTTAAAAAGAGTGCCTGTAGTGAATGATATGGGCGTTCAATGGCCATTTTTTGGCGTGATGCTAATTTTTGCATTAAGCTTTCTTGGATTAGCCTATAGCTTTTTCCCTGATGTCGTCCCCGGGATAATGACGGCTCAAGAATCAGCCGCCTCTACGGCTAGCTTATTGGTAGTGGGCATTGGTGTCGTGATTGTGATGCCGATGATTTTGCTGTACACCTTTGTGGTTTACCGAATCTTTAAAGGTAAAGCGACAGATTTAAGCTATAAATAAATAGCAAGAGAATGGATACTATAACGGCCTCAAAAGAGGCCGTTATTTTTAAACCCACGATATGAGAGTTAGACTTGGAAGCGACGTACCGTATTTTGTAGCATTGCTGCCAACTGACTCAGCTCTGCACACGCTTGAGCGGCACTGGAAGAACCTTGTGCAACTTGCTTGGCTGATTCACTAATGCGTTCGATATTGCGGCTGAGCTCTTCGCTAACCGAATCTTGCTCTCCGCACGCACTGGCGATTTGAATGGTCATATCTGCGATATGCGCGCTTTGATTACTAATGTGGTCAATCGCGATTTGAGTTTGGCCACTTTGCTCCACACATTGTCCCATAAGTACACTGCTTTGTGACGTCGCTTCACGAGCACGCAGTGCACATGTTTGTAGGCTTTGGATAATATTGACGATGTCGCCCGTCGATTGCTGAGTTTTGCCAGCTAAAGCACGGACTTCATCAGCCACAACCGCAAAACCACGCCCTTGTTCACCAGCACGCGCCGCTTCAATTGCTGCGTTAAGTGCAAGCAAATTGGTTTGGTCGGCGATGTTGCTTATCACGTCAACGACAACGTTAATTTGCTGTGCTTGTTGCTCAAGTTCTAATACGCGTTGTTCTGCTTGATCAATTTCTTGAGTCACAAGAGAGATAGCATTAGCGACGGAATCCATCTGTTTTGATCCAAGGATGGATTGTTGGTTACTTTCACGAGCGGCGTCAGAAGCGACTTCTGTGCTTCGTGCCACTTCTGCAACCGTTGATTTCATTTGCGTCATGGCCGTAGCAATGTGCATGACCTCGACCTGTTGCTCTTGCATGCCCTGTGATGTCTGTTCAGAGACGGCGCTAACTTCATCGACAGCATGAGATAGTTGAGTCGCTCCGGCGATGATCTCTTCCACCATTGAGCGTAAATTCTCTTGCATACTTGAACACGCATCGGCCAATTCACCTAGCTCATCTTGCCCAATATGCTGACGTGCTAATCGATGGCTTAAATTACCTCCAGCAATGGCATTCGCTTGCTGTACAACCAACTGTAGTGGCTGGCAGATTAAGCGAGAAAGTAATAGTGTAATGAACACCATAAACGCTATCAGCGCAACGATGCTGCCTGTGGAAAATGAGGTGATAGCTTGAATAAGCGTCATCAGTTCAGAGCGATTTTTGGCAACAAAGGTTTGGTTTAAATTGAGAAGATCGTCAATCGCACTCTCTAGGCGTTCAAATGTAACCAAAGAGGCTGAAATATCCCCTTGAGCTTTTACGATATTTTGATTGAGGATATCGTCATTAAAAGAGCCAAGCGCAGTTAAGTAGTCACGCCAGAGGTTTTTAACTGGCATAAAAATCGAACGCTCGTGATCGGTCCAAACCGCACGCTCATAGGTGGCTAGTGCACTATCAATTGCTTGATAGTGTTCCTGCATCCAACGAATATCCTCCGTAATTTCGGCTTGATCGGTTGCGGAAAGCAAACTGATTTGAGCACGTCGCACAGAAGCCATATTGTATTTGACGTTATTGACCATCATCATTGATGGAAGTGTGTCATCCGTTAGATTGAGTAGGTCATCTTGTATTTCGTTCAATGAACGATATAGGTAATAACCGAAGGCGATGTTGACTAACGCGATAATAGTAAAGGCAAGCGCAATTTTTTTGCGAATGGCTAAATCTTTTAAAAAAGACATGGTAATAAGTGACCTCGGAGTAAAACAACGGAGTTATACCTGTCCCACTTGCAGCATTGCTGTATTGATCACGTTCATTGACGCCAATTACACCATTTTATTGATGTTTTTTCGGCCTCACTTATTGGTCATCGACAGCATCCTAAGTGGCTTGGGTATCGGGTCACGTCCATATGAAAATAGAGAGATATCCATAAAGTTGTGCATCGTATCACAATTGAAACTTGACTCCTATGGTGTTTTTGAGATTTTTGTGAGTGAAATATTGGGTGTGAAGAGCTTAGAATAACGCTCAAGGCGGTTATTTTAGCGTTGTTAAGGTCACAATTCTTTACATCTCAACCACCTAGTTTATAGTGATTTCCATTTCGAATTGAGTGCTAATTGGGTAACGAAAGGGATGGTTGTACTGTTCACTTGGTACTTTTGGCGTTAAGGTAAACGGAAAAAGGTATTTGAATCATGAAATTAAAAACACGTTTACAGCTACTGTCTGCGATCGAACATAAAACTGAAATTCCGATGCTGCTACTATCGGTAGTGTATGTGATCGTCGCTTTACTACCAGATATTGCACCTTTACAGCCCGAAGAGCTTGATTTTCTGGAGCATCTGCTTTGGATTATTTGGGCATTGTTTGCAACGGAGTTATTGGTCAAGGTCTTACTCAGCCCACATCCAGTGCGTTACATGGTAAAAAACTGGCCAGATGTGTTGATTGTTGCCATGCCATTCCTACGTCCGCTCCGTTTTTTACGCATTTTACTGATCTTGCCAAGAGCATGGCGTCAAACAAAGGCGGTACTGAGACAAAAAACGCTCAGCTTTATTGGGCTAACCAGCTTATCGACAGTGCTTCTTTCTGCGGCTTTTGTCTATTTGGTCGAAAAGGGCACGGATAGCCCAATCAATGATTTTTCTGATGCGATTTGGTGGGCAATGACCACGATTACTACTGTTGGTTACGGCGATATGTATCCAATCACTCCATTTGGGCGTGGTGTTGCCGTGTTTCTGATGTTGACGGGTATTACACTTTTCGGTTTATTGACCGCGAGTGTCGCCTCATTTTTCATTGAAGAAGATGGGCAATCAGCAGAGCATAATAGTGCACATCACACGAAACAGCTTAATAAAGTGTTAAAACAACTTTCTGTTCAACAACCTGTTCGCAAGCGTTTTCATTTAGCTCGCTACCGTGCTCAGTTGGCCTCTCGTCATAAGAAATAACCACTGAAGTTCTAGTTATCATCGTATTGGAATGCCAGAGATTGATCTAGGTGGTTTTAAGCAGAGTGATAAACTCACTGAGCGGCATAGGCTTATAAAAGAAATAGCCTTGCAAATAGTCAATCTCTCTTTCGTTCAAAAAGTCAATCTGGCCTTGGGTTTCCACACCTTCTGCTATGGTTTTTAACCCAAGTCGCTTAGCCAAATCGACTAAGTTTTCAACAATATGACTAGAGATCGCATCACTACCGATCATGGTAATAAAGCTTCTGTCGATTTTTAAAATGTCAAACTTGAACTCTTGCAAATAGTTCAAACTAGAATGACCCGTACCAAAATCATCAATTGCCAGCAACACACCTATTTTATCCAATGACTGGAAGAGCTTTTTCGCTTCATCACTATCAGTAACCAACTCTCTCTCAGTGAGCTCTAGCGTTAAAATATGTTTACGATTGTTGAAGGTTTCAATGAAATGTTTGCAATCATCAAACAAATTGGAAGCTACGCAGTGCTTGGCTGAAATATTAAATCCAATACTGAAATACTCTGGAAATTGTGACTGATGTAATGAAAGTTCATGCTCTACTTGGGACATTAACTGAGTCGTAATAGGAATGATTAGCCCAGATTCCTCCGCTAAGGGAATAAAAAGATCGGGCCTCACTAATCCATGAACAGGATGTTGCCAGCGGGCAAGCACTTCGATATGACAGAGCTGACCACTACCATCAACAATCGGTTGTACATACGGAACGAATTCGTTGGATTGAATAGCGCGTTTCACTTCTCCTTGCATTGACGAAGCTTGGCCGAGTTTCCAAAAAACAAATCCGCCTAAACCGATTCCCATTAAGAGAGCTAACATCGCACTGGTTTGTTTGGTGTTTTTAAAATAAAGCCAGTAGTCATCAATAGTTAATAGGGTCGATAGTGAATAAGGGTAGCGTTCTGAAGTATTAATGATTGTGGGAAATAACGGTTCGGAAGTTACAACGCCAGTCTCGTCGAGGTGATTTTTGCCAACGTGAAAATAAAGTTTGCCATAGCGATCAAGTAAAATAAGCATGTTAGTTAGGTAATAGGAACTAACACCAGTGATCACCATACCCTGTTCGTAAGTTCTGTGAAAAGCCAACACAGGCCGGAGAGGTGTGAGTCGATTACCAGCCATTAAATAGAGCTCACCACTGACATAGCTGTCGATTTGGTAGTGATCGTTTACTTGACCGGTTAACGAATTACAATAAATAGTATTTTGTTTGGCTAAATTGATGGTCCGGATATCGGGAGTTGTCGCCACTAGCTCGCGCAAATAACGAGTAGCATCTAGGCAATCCATATTAAGGTAGGGCGCCGCACGCTCGTTGGCAACATGAGCATTTCTTAGCAGTAGATTAATGTAATCTATACCTTTTACCAGAACGTTTTGCATGTGATGATTCAAATCAGCTCGTGTCTGCCAAGCGATAATTGGGCTAGCTACAACGATGGGCAGTAAGCAAAATAGTAAGCTAACTACCCACCGTCTACATCGTTCATATTTAACAAATGTCTGCATCTTATCCGAGGGCTGTTTGCTTAATCATGCAGTAAGCGTAGCAAACATCCTCTGAAAATCATCCGTTTATTTCGCAGTTTGCTCGAACTTCAACACGACTTACGTCCTTGTAAGTACAAGCCATCATTTTAGCCAATCCATTGATCAAGCATGTGTTTATCTGGTAGCGCTGTCATTGCCCCTTTTTGGGTGGTGGCTAATGCTCCGCAGCCATTAGCCCATTGCACTGCGTTTATGATAGTACCCTTAGTAAACCACTCTTTATGTAATGACAACTGGCACAGCAATCCACCGACAAAAGCATCTCCGGCACCTGTTGTATCGATAGGTTTTACGGCTTTTCCCGTAATCATTGTTTGCATCTCTGCTGTGATCACCAGCGCTCCTTTTGCACCTTGAGTAATGACAATCAGCGGAATGTTCAATTCTTTCACTGAGATTAATCCCTGCTCAAGGCTAGGGCGCTGCGTGAGCAAGAGCAGTTCGTCATCGGAAAACTTAACCACATCCGCCATTGCCACCACGCTCATCACCACTGGGATCATCTCTTCGGGGTTAGGCCAGACCTCTTCTCGTAGATTGGGATCAAAACTGACAAATCCCCCGTTGGCTTTGATGCGTTTAATCGCTTCAATGGTAGTGCTGCGACTCGGTTCACTGGCCAGTGCAATGGAGCAACAATGCAGCCATTCGCCCGCTAAAAAGGTGGGAATGTCTGAACATTGGACAAATTGATCCGCGCTCGGTTTCACCATAAAGGTAAAACTGCGTTCGCCGTGCGAGTCTAAATCGACCACGACGGTTGATGTTCTTTGTTGACCATCCAACTGCAAATATCGGGTGTCCACTTTCTCTTCGGTTAATGTGGATTGCATAAAGCGCCCCATAGGGTCATTACCCACACGGCCAAAAAAGGCGCTATTACCCCCCAATTTTGCGATGGCAACAGCCACATTCGCCGGAGCACCGCCCGGACATTTTAGATAGTGTGCTTCACCATCAGGAATTAAGTCGACGACCGCGTCGCCTGTCACCCAAACTCGATTCATTTTTTCTTCCAATATCCGTGTTATTCGCTGAAGAAATAAGCCCACTCACATCGAGCGGGCTTAGGAGCATAACAGCCTTGGGGGTTACGCTGTTGCTTGTTTATCAAGCTTTGCGCGCTCTTTGGCACCCAAAACAAGTGTTAAGGTAAAGGCAATGACAAAAGAAATAAGCATGCCAATGATGTAGTAGCTGATTTTCTCTGGGTTAATAGAAATCACTCCTGGAAGCCCAGCCGCGCCTAACGCTTGTGCTTTGACATTAAACAAGGTGATGAATGCACTGGCACAAGCTGAACCGATGATCGCAGCAATAAATGGGTAGCGAAGTTTCAGGTTTACACCGAACATTGCGGGTTCGGTAATGCCCAGAAGGGCGGTCACACCTGATGGAATCGCAATGCCTTTTAATTTGATATCTTTGGTGTTCATACCAACCGCTAAAGCTGCTGCACCTTGTGCGACGTTTGACATGGCCGCAATAGGAAAAATAAACGTACCGCCAGTAATGGCGATGTCAGCCAATAGTTGTGTTTCGATAGCAATAAAGCTGTGGTGCATGCCAGTAATCACAAACGGCGCGTAGATAAAGCCAAACAGTGCACCACCAATGAAGCCAGCAGAATCGTATAGCCAGTTCAGCCCATCACCTAATAGAAAGCCGATATCGCGGGTCATCGGGCCTACCAGTGTGAAGGTTAAAAAGCCTGCAATGAAAATCGAGAGCATAGGCGTCAGTAAATTATCCAGTACAGAAGGGATAATTTTGCGCAGGCCATTTTCGATTTTTGCAAGAATAAAGGCGGAGACTAAAACGGGTAAGACAGAGCCTTGATAGCCGACTTTCTGGATCTCAAAGCCAAAAATATTCCAAGTAGGGATGGTGCCTGCGACAGACGCGCCGCCAAATCCCCAACCATTAAGCAGGTCTGGGTGAACCATCAGCATACCTAATGCAGCGCCAAGGAATGGGTTGCCGCCGAATTTTTTAGAAGCAGAAAATGCCAACAAAACAGGAAGATAAACAAAAGGGGCGTTAGCGAAGGTGTTGATCATGCTGGCAAGATCAGCCAAGCCCGGGTTGGCATCAATCAGTGACTGCCCTTCGATAAAAAGCCCAGTGGCTGTCAGTACATTGAACAACCCCATCAATAAACCGCCAGCAACGATGGCCGGGATAATAGGGACAAAAATGTCCGACAACCCTTTAACGGCGCGCTGCACTAGGTTCTGCTTTTGTGCTCCCGCGCTTGCAACATCATTGGTTGACATTTCAGCAAGGCCGGTCAGCTTGGCCATTTCCGCATAAACTTGGTTAACGATACCGGAGCCAAAAATAATTTGATATTGGCCAGCGACTTTGAATTGTCCTTTGACACCTTCAAGTGAATCAATGGCTTGTTCATCAACCAATGCGTCATCTTTTAGCGCTAATCTTAAACGTGTTGCACAGTGAGCAAGGGCTTGGATATTTTCTCTGCCACCTAATTGCTCTAATAATTGTTTTGCTATGACTGGATAGTTCATAACCCACCCCGGTTGTTGTTTGGTATCCAGATGACTTGATCTCTTTAAGATAAGCATGGTGGATAAAATTAAAATAAGTATTTTTGGGAACGTTTGCATAATGAATTTTTGATGAATAATTCAAAGTAGTCAAAAGCCAACCATTGATTCTGTGAATTAGATCAGTAAAAGAGAGATCGATAATTCTACAAACAGCGTTAGAATCACACTATTCGATCGTTTGCAGCGCTGAGTTTTGCAAACAATCCCAAAACAGAATGAGTAAGGTTATGTATGTCGAGTTTGCACGATGTCGCTAAGCTGGCCGGAGTTTCTAAATCGACGGTTTCACGCGTTGTAAATGATGAGTATGGTGTTAAAGAGTCTACAAAAATCAAAGTGTTAAAGGCAATTTCCGAATGCGGCTATATGGTCAACCAAGTCGCTAAAGATCTCAAATCACAAAAAACCAATTTAATTGGAGTCATCGTTCCGCGAGTCTCTTCGCATGCGACAGCACAAGGCGTTGATGGTTTAAGTGCCATATTTGAACAAGCGGGCAAACACGTGTTGCTTGCCAATACTCATCAAGATCACGCTAAAGAATTAGAATATATTCAAATATTTAATCAAAAGAGAGTCGAAGGCATTGTACTTTACGCTACACACCTTGATATGCCATTAGTGAAAGCAATCCAACAATCTAATGTCCCGGTGGTATTGGTTGGGCAAGATGGCTCACTGCACGATATCCCGAGTATTGTTCATGATGATCTTCGCGTTGGATTCGAAGCGGGTAAACGGTTGATAGCAAAAGGTTGTCAACACATTGGTTTTATTGGTGTTCAGAGCGATGACGTAGCGGTGGATTGCTTGCGTTCTCAAGGGTTAGAGCAAGCACTGGGTATCAACAATTTAACCCTGTTGTTTCATGTGCGTGGTGATTTTTCGATTGAATCTGGTTACTTACAAGCTAAAACATTAATCACGCAATACCCACAATTAGATGGTCTTTTTTGCGCAACCGATAGAATTGCGGTTGGAGCGGTGAAAGCACTACAAGAGTCTGGAGTTCAGGTTGGATCGCAAATAAAAGTATTAGGAGTTGGCAATGATGAGCTCGCATTTGTCAGTAACCCAAGCTTATCAACATTCAACTATGCCTTTGATAAAGCAGGTGAAAATGCAGCCAAGATGTTGCTTGAACGTATTGCTGGTCGTGGGCAGGAGATGAGTAAAGTCGTGTTAACATTCCAAAATATCGAACGTGAAACTGGCTAAGACTGAAGGTACTTGCTGAGGGGAAGCCCGCATAATTGAGGGCAATATTTCACCAATGCTTGCAAGCAGGCTTATTTTTTTATATTTTGCAATCGTTCCCAGAGATTGAGTGTAAGTCATGTCATTAGAAACAGTGTCAGTAGAAAAAAAGTCATTTGAAGAGATGGTGAGATTAGTTGGCGGGCCGGCCAATATTCAGCGAGTACTCGCACCAAGAGGCGAAATCGTTATTGCGCTGCGAGATCCAGCTTTAGTCAATGTTTTGCCGAGTCATATGCGCTTGCGAGAAGTGCTCGGTGAATGGCAGCTTTCATTTTTGATTCAACAAGATAGCATCAATGAATATGCCGATGAACTGATCAACAGTTTAGGCCGAATGATTGATTCTCAGTTGCGGCTTAATGCGTACGCCTATTCCTCGCCAAACGATTGTCCATTTCGTCCTACTTGGCATATTTCTCCGCCGCAAGGGCTGCTCAATGATCCAAACGGTTTCATTTATCACCAAGGAAAATATCATCTTTTTTATCAGTGGTATCCTTATGGGTGTGAGCACAAGGATAAATATTGGGTACAACTGACGAGTACTGATCTTATTCACTGGCAATGGCAAGGTATTGCACTGACTCCATCAGATTGGTACGACAGCCATGGGGTTTTTTCTGGTCATGCTTTAAGTCACAACGATGAGTTGATGCTCTTCTATACTGGCAATGTTCGGTTAGGTGACCAGCGATTGCGTCAAACAACGCAATGTTTAGCCGTGTCGCAAGATGGTCTCCGTTTTGAAAAACGTGGCCCAGTGATCCGTAATTTGCCAACGGGTGTCACGGAACACATTCGCGACCCTAAAATAGTGCGCCACCGAGGGAAATGGCTCATGTTGCTTGGCGCGCAAACAACGCAGTTGCAAGGTCGGCTGGCTATTTACCATTCACATGATCTTAAAGAGTGGCATTTCGATGGTCTATTTGGTGAAGAAATCGCGCCGCTAGGTTACATGTGGGAATGTCCCGATCTGTTTGAAATCGCGGGCCAAAGTTATTTTGTTTTTGGTCCTCAAGGGATTATTTCAGATAATGTGAATCACACAGTTGTCCATCAAAATCGTATTGCAAAAGTCTTATGGGATGACAATGATCATCCTCACTTTTGTAATCTGCAACCACTGGATCACGGCTTTGATTTTTATGCTCCTCAAACCATGCAAACGGTAGACGGGCGGCGCGTCTTGTGTGCATGGATGGGGTTGCCTGACGAAATTAATCATCCTAGTTGTGACAACGGCTGGTTGCATCAACTTACGGCACTGCGTGAGTTGAGTGTTGAGAATGGTCAACTTATTCAAAGGCCTATAAAGGAGCTAGAGCAGTTATGTAACCAGCCGGTAAGTTTGGAGTTAAGCGATAAATGCACCATTCTCAACACCAAAAGTTTTGAAATGTGTATCACTTTGCCGTGGGGGGCAAGCTTACGTTTGTTTGAAAAAGGTGAGCAATACGTTGAACTGAGTTTGGATGCCCAGCAAAAAGTATTACGTTTTGATCGTTCCCATACTTTGATACGTCAAGGTGATGTGATTCGTGAATTGGCCTTAGAGTGTGAACAGGTTGAGCTGCAGATTCTCGCGGATAATTCTTCATTAGAAGTGTTCATCAACGGCGGAAAAGCTGTGATGACTGCGCGAGTTTTTACCGATCAAGAAGCGACAGGGGTATCGCTATTGAATGCGTTGACCACGGCCAAATACTCTTCTATCCAGCCCGTCAGCGCTTCTTCATTCGCTACTCAATTCTAAATTAAGCCGAAAGTAAACTTTCGGCTTAAAAAATAATAGCCTTTTTCTTTCTTTCTTGGTCTATCCTTAAGTAAAAGATAAGTGAGATCAACATGATCGGTATGAGTTCAGACAATAGCAGAGATGATATTGACCTCTCTTCTGGTCTGCATTGTCCTATTCATTAAACACAAGAGTCAGATGGTTATCATGCGGTGCGATGAAGCCAACGCACAGTGCTTAACTCATACCATTGATTAAGGCGAAATGAAGTATGTGGAAAAGTGTCAAAGTGATCTTTGTTACCCAAGTTGTTCTGGCAGTGTCCATTGTGTTGGGCATTTCTAGTTACATTGATTACCAGTCAAAGAAAGCGGAGCTACAGCATAGCCTAGATACATCAATCTTGAATGCAAAAGAGCGTTTGAGCTACAGCCTACCTAAAGCAATTTGGGATTTTGATTTACATGCCGCCAAACTCACTATTTCAGCAGAGTTAAATAACCCAGACATACAAGCGGTTAGAGTGAAAGATGCGGGTGGTACACCGCTTCTTTTCCTGAGTACATCACCCGACTCTCAAGATGTGAAAGAGATGGAGTCTAATGAGGGGAAACAATACGAATCCATGCTCTCTTCGGTGCAAAAGCTCACCTTTGTTGAGTATGAAAAGGAAAATGAAGTTGGTCAGGTAGAGCTTTTCTATAACACAGATAGGCTAGAAAAAACCTTGTTACAAAGTCTGCAATATAGCCTGATTGAGTTGCTGATTTTAGATAGCGTAATGATTGTATTCCTAATTTTGGCGTTAACGAAAACCGTCCTTCGCCCGCTCAACGATTTAACAGAGCGAGTGGCCGATCTTGCAACCGGTGAAGGAGATTTAAGTCGTATCATTCCAGAACCCAAATATAGAGAGTTTTCGCAGATCATCCGCAGTATTAATCATTTTACGGAGTCGCTAAGGGAGATAGTTGTACAAGTAACGAATGCTTCTGTGCAGTTAAAAGACACCGCAGAGATGAGTGGTCAGGTTGCCATGAGAAATGCGCAGCAAATTGATCAACAAAAACACAGTTTATCGACCGTCGCTGCCGCTTCCACACAGATGAGTCAGTCGGTGGCAACAGTGGCTGAAACCGCTAATGACGCCGCAAGGCAAGCAAGTGAGGCTTCTCAACTGGTCGATAATGTTTACCAATCAATAGAACGCTCTGCTGCCGAGATTGTAAACATGCGTTCCGAAATGGGTTCGGTAAACGCGGAAATGCATAAGCTGCTTGATGAAGGGCGAAAAATATCAACGGTGGTCGGGGTGATTAATGACATTTCCGAGCAAACCAACTTGCTGGCACTGAACGCTGCTATTGAAGCGGCACGCGCAGGTGAGCATGGCCGTGGTTTTGCAGTAGTGGCTGACGAAGTGCGCAACCTTTCGACCAAAACTAGCCAATCCACCGAACAAATCCAAACCAATATTCGCTCACTTAGCAGTGCAACAGAATCGGTTGAGCAAGAAATTATTCGCATCTCTAATTTGTTAGAAAGCACCGCTAAGCGAGTATCAGAGTCACAACATTCTGTTGAGCAGGTGAAAAATACTATCTCTGAAATTTCTGAAAGAAATGGAGAGATTTCGCATGCTACAGAAGAGCAGAAACAAGCCATTGATGAAGTCAGTCAGGCGATTGTTGAAGCATCAGAGGCCACTAATGAGCTGTCGAGTAGTGGTCAAGATAATGCTCAGAGAACGAAAGAAGTTCTTCAACTGAGCTCAAACATTAAAACTCATATGCGTAAGTTCAAAACATAAGTTCCACCTTCAAGGAGAAGAAAGTATGAAGCGTCTGTTGATCTTTATTTTCAGTATGATGATGGCCTTACCGAGTAGCTTTGCTGCTACTATTACGGCTGCGCAAGATCCATGGCCACCGTTTATTTCACCGGATAAAAGCATGCCGGGGCTATCGGTAGAAATCGCTGTTGCGGCTATGAAAACACAGGGCTATGACGTCAATTTTCAAATCATGCCTTGGTCACGAGCATTAAATGAGGTGACTAAAGGACGTATCGACTTGCTTCCAGCTACTTGGTATACGCAAGAGCGAACAGCCTACTTGGTTTATAGTGACTCATATTTAGAAAATGAACTGAGCTTTATTAAAAGAGCGGGCGATGCTTTCGAATTTTCAGGTTTAAATAGTTTGAGTGGCAAACAAGTTGGCATCGTTAGGGGCTATGGTTATGGGGATGACTTTTTATCCGCCACTAATTTCAACAAACCAGACGCTAATGATCTCACGACTAACTTGAAGAAACTGCAAGCCAAACGAATTGATCTTACCCTTGAAGATAAGTTGGTTGCGTTATCGACCATGAAAGAGGCGGGCTTAAATAGCAGTGATTTTCAGTTTACCACTGCATCTTTGTCTAAAAATCCTTTACATGTTACCTCAGGCAAAGCGAATCCTAATGCGCAGAAATATATTGATGCGTATAACAAAGGGTTAGCCACGATTAAAGCTGACGGAACATTTGATGCCATTTTAGCGAAATACGGTATTCAGTGATTTTTTTTTAAAAAAAGGCCGCAGTTTTAACGCTGCGGCCTTTTTCTATTCCAATAGGATTTGAATCCTTTGAAGTAAGCATTGGGGTAAATATTAGCGCTTTGAGCCGCGCTGCTCAGCTTTACGTGCTAATTTTTGCGCACGCTTTTGCTCGATCAGTGATGCGGTATCGCCGCCAATGTGTGCTTCTCCACGCTGTTTTGCGAGCTGAACTTGTTTTTCTCGCTCACGGAAACGGGCCAGTTGTTCCGCAGAGTGAGTACCGAAGCAGGATGGGCAACTGACGCCTTGCTCGTAGACTTCGCTCTGTTTGTCTTCATCGGTAATCGGCAAACGGCAAGCGTTACATACATCGTAGTGACTCTCTTTTAAAGCGTGCCCTACAGCCACTCTGCCATCAAACACATAGCAGTCACCTTGCCATAAGCTCTCTTCTTGCGGCACTTCTTCTAAGTATTTCAAAATACCACCCTCGAGATGGTACACCTTATCGAACCCTTGCTCTTTTAAATAAGCCGTGGATTTTTCACAGCGAATCCCGCCAGTACAAAACATCGCGACTTTTTTGTGTTTCTCTGGTGCGAGGTTCTTCTTCACATAATCAGGAAACTCACGAAAGGTTTCAGTGTGTGGGTTAAGCGCATTTTTGAAGGTGCCGATTTGGATTTCATAATCATTACGGGTATCGACAACCAGCACATCAGGGTCTGAAATTAGCGCATTCCAGTTTTCTGGTTTCACGTAAGTGCCCACAACGTGACGAGGGTCAATACCTTCTACGCCCATAGTGACAATCTCTTTTTTTAGTTTCACTTTGGTACGGTTAAATGGCTGCTCTGAGGCTTGTGATTCTTTGTAAACCGTGCCTTTCAAGTCCGGTTCAGCATCAAGCCAAGCTAATAGCGCATCTATTCCTTTGCGTGTTGATGCCACAGTGCCGTTAATTCCTTCACTGGCTAATAATAGCGTGCCACGAATTTGGTTTCCCTCCATTAGTTCAAGAAGCGGTGCTTGCAGCTCTTGGTAGTGATTGAGTTCAACAAACTTATAGAGTGCACAGACGACGTACTGACTCATGGGGTACCTTTTAAAAAACGAGATAAAGAATTGGGGCGCATTATAGCGAAGGGACGCGCCCACAAATACGGACAATTATTAAGGACAATATTAGATGGGGTAGACCATTGGGAAATCCATGGTTGGATGTGCGGCGACAAGCGACGAGTAGCCATACACCTGCTCAATTCTTTCTGCATTGAGCGCTTCCCAAGGTGGCGCATCACAAACCAGTTTGCCATTGTGCAGCATCACCATGCGATCTGCATATTGAGCCGCAAGGTTGAGATCGTGCAGCACAACTACAACAGCGCACTGCTCTTGGTGTGCTAATGAACGTGCAATGCGCAGTGTATTGTGCTGGTGAGCCAGATCTAACGCTGACGTTGGTTCATCCAGCATCAGGATTTTTTTGTCACCGGAGTGGTGAAGTTGAGTTAATACCCGCGCCAGATGTAAACGTTGTTTTTCACCACCCGATAAAGCAGGGTAGAGATTGTTCGCTCTATCGCTGATATCGGTTTGTTGCATGTAGTGTAGCGCGACTTCACTGACTTGTTGGTGGCTTAAATTTAATGGCAGTGCGCCTAATTCCACTACTTCTTGAGCGATAAAAGGAAAGTTCAACGTACTTTGCTGCGGAAGAATAGCCAAGTGCTTTGCTAACTCATTCGGTTGCCACAGTGCTTGCGGAACACCGAAGTAAGCCATTTTGCCTGTTGATGAGATTTCACCGCTGAGTATTTTCAGCAAGGTACTTTTCCCGGCACCGTTGGGGCCAAGTAACGCCGTGACTTGACCTGAAAAAATCTCAATATCAATCTTATCCAAAATGGTTCGATGGCCAAATTTAACCGATATATTACTGGCTTGGATCGCTGCCGTTGTACTCAAAATACTTTGCCTTTTTGTTGAAACAGAAGATAAAGGAAGAAAGGTGCACCCACCAGCGCAGTCACAATCCCGACAGGCAGCTCCGCAGGTGCCACTGCTATACGGGCAAACATATCGGCGACAGTGAGTAAGAGTGCACCAAGTAAAGCCGAAATGGGGATCAAACTACGGTGATCGGGGCCAACCAGCATCCGGCCTAGATGAGGGATGACCAAACCGATAAAACCAATCATACCCACCGCGCTGACGGTCACTCCAACGCCGAGTGCGCTGAGTAAAATCATTGAACGTTTAAGCCGTTGCACAGAAATGCCTAGATGACGCGCTTCAGACTCGCCAAGTAATAATGCGTTGAGCGCCATCGCTTGACGGGAGAAACAGACGAGCAGCAGCAGTAAGGTCACAGCGCACAAGAGAATATTTTGCCAGTTTGCACCCGCCAGTGATCCCATTGACCACAATGAGAGATCGCGTAGCATTTGATCGTCTGCAACATAATTCAAATAGCCAATACCCGCCCCCGATAGCGCGCTGATGGCGACGCCTGCGAGTAGCATGATGGTGACGGAAGTACCAAATTTACTGGTGCCTAATCGATAAACCAACAAGGTAGTCAATGCACCGCCTAAAAAGGCAAAAATAGGTACCACCGCAGCGCTCATCCACGGGTTGGAAAACAGCGCTAAATTGGCGAATAGCACAATCGCAAGTGCGGCTCCGAGGGCTGAACCTGCCGAAACACCGATAATGCCAGGCTCAGCTAATGGATTACGAAACAAGCCTTGCATCACCGTTCCGCACAGCGCCAAAATTGCTCCAACCAACAAGCAGAGCAGGGTTCGCGGAAAGCGTATCTCGTGGATGACTAAATTGATGTGCGCGGCAATGTCATTGGAGTGCAGCACGAGACTTTTTATGCTGTCACTGAAGCTGATATTCATTGGACCAACGGTGACAGAATAAAGGCTCACTAAGATTACCAAAACTAACAGCGTTGCATTCACCACATTTTTTGAGAGATGACGTAACAAAATAAGCTCCTTAAGGATAGAGCAATGCGTTTAGACGCTGCGCTTCAGCCAAGCTTTTAAGGCCTAACCCGCCGACGAGAGCGTGGCCATCGATGGTGATGATCTGCTTATTTATCCCAGCCGGAGTTGCTACTAACGTCGGTATGGATTGCAAAATGGCGTCTGCTCCTCCGAGTTTTTCATAACTGCGGCCACTGACTAAAATCACGTCTGGTTGCATCTCAATTATCGCTTCCATCGACAGTGGTTTATAAGACGTCACTTGTTCAGCGGCTGGGTTAACCGCGCCAGCCAACTCAATAATGCTGTTTGGCGTGGTGTCACTGCCCGCCACGTTAGCTGCTCTTCCTTCGTGGATAAGAAGAAATAGCACTTTTTTCGGTGTTTTGTGGGTAGATTGGTGGGTTAACGCCGCTATTGTGCTTTGAACTTGCTGTTTGAGCGCTTTAGCTTGAGGCTTTTCATCAGCGAGCGTCGCGATTTGGTCAATGCGTGCCAACAACCCCTGTGGTGTGGATTCATCATTCACCACCTCGACGTTAACGCCAGCGCCTTTAAGCTGTTGCAATGTGCTTTCTGGCCCCATTTCACTAGAACCAATCAATTGTGTTGGAGCTAAGGCTAATAATCCTTCTGCGGATAATTGGCGATGATAACCGATTTTTGGGAGAGCAAGATCGTTTGGTATTTCACTGGTGACATCGACCGCAACAAGTTTATTTTGTGCGCCTAACGCAACGAGGATTTCGGTCACCGCGCTGCCCGCACTGATAATCCGTTCTTGCGCGCAGAGCCAAGGTGAGGAGATGAAGAGCGTTATGGCAACAAGCCAATGAGAAAAAGATTTGTGTGTCATCGTGTTGTACTCATGAAAATCATACGGTTTTTAAAAGCGCGTATGAATAGGCTATTGGGGATGGTCGGTTAATAACTGAGTGGCAGCGATGCCATTGTCTTGCAAGAACGCCAGCAATTTAACCAACTGCTGCACTTCGGCGGTTTTGTCTGCGCCAATCACGATGGGGCGATCACTCGCTTTGCTTTGTTCTAACAACGCCAATGTGAAGTTATTCCAATCGATATACTGCTTGCCATCGATAGCCCAGTAAGGTTCGTGCGCCAAAAGATTCACTGTGATTGACTGCTTGTTCACTTCACTCACGGTGGGTGAGTCGGTTGTTGGCAGTGAAACGTCTAATGACTCAAATTTAACTGCGGCTGTAAGCAGTAAAAACACCATGACAATAAAAATGATATCCAACAATGGCGTTAAATCTGGCATTAATGAGGATGAGTTAGAGTGCGGTGTCTTAATCATGATGCATTAACCACATCATTGTCAGAGACGTCTTCATACCTAGCTACACGCTCTTGTTTGGTGGTGCAATCATGCTGTAAAGAGACACCTTCGAGCCATAAGTTGACATAATTGAGTGTGTGCTCAAGTTTTGCCATCACTCTGTCAGCCCATACGCCAAGCAGCTGAGCGCCGGTAATTGCGGGAAGTGCGATCAGCAAACCTGCAGCCGTGGTTCGCATCGCAATGCCTAGGCCATCCGCAAGGTCGTTTGGCGTAATATTGCCAGAAGAGAGAGCCACCCCTTTGAACATTTCAATCAAACCTAACACAGTGCCAAGTAAGCCTAGCAGTGGGCTGATCACACCAATCAAAGATAAAATACGCAGTCCAGAATGCAGTTGATGACGTTTTTCTTGCAACCAAATGCCCGCCGCATCTTCACGTAATCCTTTAGAGAAATCGTGATGAGCAAGTAGCATGGCAACCCCTTTATAAAGCAATGGGCGCTTGCTGGAAAATTCACTGGCTAACGCCTCAATTTGCGCTGTATGGGTCGGTGATATTTGGTTGAGCGCACTACCGATCGCACCTTTCCCAACACCAAGGCTAAGCAGTACTTGGAAAAGCCGTTCAGTAATGATCATGGTCGCAAGTGCTGAGCAGGCAAAAAGAGGCCAGGCCATCAGGCCAAGTTGTTGTTCTAGTTGAGTAAGTAGTTCCATTATCCTTCCAATTTAAAACGTACTGGGATTTGCACTCGGTGGGCTATTTTTTCACCGTTCACCACTTGAGGAGAGAATTTCCATTGTTTGATGGCATTAAGAGCCGATTCATCTAGCAGCGCCGCGCCCGACGAAGAGAGCAAAACCTGTTTGATTTGGCGGCCGTTTTCGTCTAACCACACCTCATACATAGCGACCCCTTCAATTCCTCGTTTTTGTGCAAGCCTTGGATAAACAGGAGGGGCTGGGCGAGTAACAAAAGACGGCGCATCGACTAATTTCGGTTGATTAGTTGCGCCGCTGCTGCTTGGGGCGGCGGCGGTTTTCGGTGTCGATTCAGCGCTATTTTCATTCTCTACAGAGGATGTCACAGCTTCCTTTACAGGAGTTTGCACTTGTGCTGATTTTGTCGGTATTTTAGGAGCCGGTTTGTCTTTTACCGGTTTTGACAGGCTCTTTTTCTGCACCACTTTTTGCGGTTCTTTTTTTGCTGGTTTGGGTTTGTTGGCTATCTTTTCTGAAGGTGGGGTTTTTGTTGCTTGCTCTTGTACTACCTGAGCTTGAGGTTGAGCCACAAAGTTAATCGACACTGAGGTGGATTGATTCCCCGCAGGCATGGCAAACACTTTTGATTCGTCATCAACAAACAAGATCGCCGCGTGAATCGCGAGAGATAGACTGCCAGCGACAAGATATCTAGTGAAATTCACGTTGTACTCCATATAAAAACAAAGCGTTCAGAGAGAAGATTATTACTTATCATTCAAATAAGATCAATTATCAATTGCATTATCATTTGCATCAAATTATGATTTTATGAATTTGAAAAGCTGGGTTAGAAATGCCTTGTTAGCACAGGGTTTTCCATCAACCACAATCAATCATAAACAACCTGAATTAATTCACCCTTGCCATGATTTTACTTACTAGATCGGGTTTTTAGTGGCGATTAATGTGATGTACTGAGCCAGCGTAAGGCGATTTAAAGCGAAGAACGAACTGGAAATGAATATGGATTTACTTGAACAGAAAGTGGCCTCTTTATTAGAGCAACAACCGACCTTATTGCCGGCAGCGATGGCGCAAGAGTTGAATGTGACTGAATTTGAAGTGGTGCAGGCATTGCCTAAAGAGATGGCTGCGATTGTTGATGGTGCTCAGGCTCAATCGCTGTTGGAATCACTAGCGGATTGGGGAATGGTCACAACGATTGTCCACTCTTTTGGCTCTATATTTGAAGTGAAAGCGCCTTTTCCAAAAGGGAAGTTGGCTCGTGGCTATTATAACTTGATGGGTAAAGAGGGCGAGTTACACGGCCACTTAAAATTGGAATCCATCCAGCACGTTGCTTTAGTCAGCAAGCCTTTTATGGGACGTGAAAGTCATTACTTTGGTTTCTTTAGTGAGCAAGGCGATAACATTTTTAAAATTTATCTAGGCCGAGATGAAAAGCGCGAACTGATTGCAGAGCAAGTCGCACGTTTTAGAGCATTACAACAAGACGTTCATTCCAACCAATAATATTGATATAACGATAAGCCCTGAACGCAGTGCGAAAGGGTCGAGGAGAAAGTCATGGATCAGCAGATCAAACAAGAGCGATTACAAGGACGATTGGAACCTGAAATCCAAGAGTTTCGTCAAGAACGTCGTACATTGCAATTGGCTACAGTGGACGCGGAAGGCCGTCCGAATGTGAGCTACGCGCCATTTGTACAAAACCAAAAAGGTTACTTTGTGCTGATTTCGCACATCGCTCGTCATGCGCGTAACTTGGAGGTGAACCCGCACGTCTCCTTGATGATGATTGCAGATGAAAGCTCATCAAAACAGATTTTTGCCCGTCAACGGTTGACGTTTGACGCCGTTGCGAGTGTTGTACCACGTGAAACGGCGTTATGGCAGCAAGTCATTGGCCAAATGCAAGCTCGTTTTGGCGAGATCATTGACGGCTTAAGCCAGCTGCAAGACTTTGCTTTATTCCAATTGAAAGTAGAAAAAGGTCTTTATGTGAAAGGCTTTGGCCAAGCGTATCAAGTGTCTGGTGATGACATGGTTGATTTTGTGCACCTTGATGAAGGGCATAAGAAAATTTCCAACGCGTAATCTTAATCGCTCAAGATACATTGGACATTGGGAGAAAAGGCTAGTTATCTAGCCTTTTTTATTGAAGAGTTCATGGAACAACAAAGCCAGCATAACGCTGGCTTTGTGAATAATGGTTTAATCGCTAAAACTCATATTTAGCGGTAATAGCATAGTTACGCTCAGCTTGAGAGTAGTCGTTATCTAAGCTTGTTTTACCGCGGATATCATTCCAACGGTAGTACTCTTTGTCGGTTAAGTTAAATATACCCGCAGTAATCGTGACATCTTGCATTGGTTTAAAGTAAGCGGTGATATCGACAATGGTCGCACTCGGCAGTTCAACTTGGTTTTCTGTACCGCTATCAAGTTGGTCACGGTTAATATTACCGGCTGACTTCGCAGCAGTATAATTCAACTTCAGGCTAGTACCCCAAGTGGTACTTTCATCATCATAATTTAGTGCTGCGACAACATTCCATGGGTTTACGCTATTCAATGGACGTCCGTTACCATCTTCACCTTTGCTATAACTTGCCGCTAGGCGTGTTGACATACCATTCGGGGCTCCAATTAATTGATCCAATTTTAATTGATTTGATAATTCAACCCCTTTGATCGTCGCTTCACTTAAGTTGACATAGGAGTAGTGGGTTATTCCGTTCACTTTCTTAGTTGTGACTCGTTCAATGAAATCATCATAATCGCTATAAAATGCAGAAATTTCGGTTGCTGAGACGTTTGAATTGTGACGATAACCCAGTTCATAGGCCAAGCTTGTTTCTGACTTAAGGTATGGGTTTGGATCGTTCACATAACGGTGAGCAATGTTGTCATACGTGTAATACAGCTCAGTAAAGTTAGGGGCACGGAAGCCTTGGCTGACTTGAGCAAATACTGAATGTTGATTATTGATACGGTACAGTGCGCCAAGACGGCTGGTGAGTGCTGAATCGTCAAATTTAACGAGAGGTTCTGTGGTGCTACCACCGGGATCGGTGCTAAATGAATCATAACGAAGGCCTGGTGTGACAATCAAATTACCGCTCAAAAGGGTGATCTCATCTTGAACAAAGAGGCCAATTTTTTGGTCTGTAGCATCCGGTGTATAAACCAAAACTTGATTTGGCGTTGCAGGATCCGAGTTGAGTTCTGTATTGGTATTTGAAATATCGCTACTGGCAAAACTTAAACCATAAATAAAGTTATGTTCGGTTTGACCTAAGGTAACTAACTTATCCAGTTGCGTTTCTAATTCAATTTTATCTTCATTATAGAAGTAATCTTTGGTTTGTTGGTTGTCCGCATTGGCTGGAGTGTAAGGAGGCCTTCCTGACGATGCTGGCTGAAAACGGTGCGTTAAGCCGTTATCTTCTTTGCTTTGCCAAGATGCTCGGCTAGTGATGGTGTCTGCGATGGCAGAGTCAGCTAGCCAAATATGTTTGATGCCAAGGCGATACTGTTTCGTTGTATCTTGACCATGATAGTTTTTGTAACTGGAATGAGCGATATCAGAATCTGTTTTGTTATGCAGTGCTTCACCAAAGAACTCCAAACGGTGAGCATCGCTCAGTTGATATTGGAGCTTAAGTAGCAAGTCATTTTTTGCACTATCTTGACTCTCTATCGAATAATCTTCTTTACGATCTGCAAAATTTTGTTGCTCTTGTCCATCACGGCGAGTATAGGCGACCAAGGTCTCTAAATTGCCACTTCTATTTGCAATGGCAATATGTTCACTGAAAGATTTATCTTCTGAAGAGTAGGAAAGCTTTGCTTGTCCGCCTGTGGTTGCGTCTCCTTTTAGGAAATCACGAGGATCTTTGGTGTCAAAAGCGACGACACCACCAATGGCATCACTGCCGTGAAGGCTTGACGCCGCACCTTTGATGACTTCAACACTCTTTACCATATCGGGATCGATACTGATAGCGCTCGAATTGACAAAAGAGTAAGGACCTCCGTCGAATGCTTGTCCTTGTGTGACTCCATCAACCATGATTTTGATTCGATTACCTTCTACGCCGCGAATATTGATGGTCTGTACACCTTGGCGAGATGAGCTATTGGTTGAAACTCCAGGGGTATATTCAAGGATAGCTGCGACATCTTTTGCCATATTGGCTTCAATGTCTTTGCTCGAAATGACAGCAACAGAAGCGGCGGTATTTTCGATGGTTTGAGAAGTTCGCGTTGCCGAAACAACAACCTCATCGAATCGAGAAACTTCTTCTGCGAGAGCTGCAGGGGAAAGCGCTAGCAATATGGAGGCTGATAGTAGTGTTTTAGTGTACATCTGAGTTATTACCTTATTCATCAATAACAGATTCAAGCTGTGCGCAATGATATTGGATCTAAATGGTAATTACTATCATTTGTATTTGTGTGTTAATGTGAAATATAAACAGAATTAGGAGTGTATGTTTTAAATATCAGTCATTTAATATGTAAAACACTTGCTTTACTTAATTTTTCGATGACTAAAGTTGTGACTTTAATCACTTTCTGCTAGTTCAAACCTAGCCAAGCTGCACCACGGATGCCGCTGCTGTCACCATATTTCGCTTGGGTAAACACAATCTGTGCACTATCAGAAAAAACGTAGTTCGCTGTTGCCCGAGGTAGATCAACATACAGCGATGCTACGTTTGATAATCCTCCGCCAAGCACTATCACATCAGGATCCAACACATTAACGATGCAAGCAAAGCTGCGCGCCATTTGATCAATCAATTGTTGATAAAGCTTTGTTGCTTGTGGGTCTTGCTGCTGGTAGCGAGTGATTATTTCGGCTGCATTCCACTCTTGTTGACCAATCAACTGAGCACTCTTTGTTAAGCCAGAACCGGAGATAAAGAGTTCAATGCAGTTATCGCGTCCGCAATAACAGTGGCGATTAGGTCCATCACGTTCATTGGTAAAACTTGGCAGCGGATTGTGCCCCCACTCACCGCATACGGCGTTCGCACCGACCAATACCTGCTTGTTGATTACAATACCGCCGCCGCAACCTGTGCCCAAAATCGCGCCAAAGACTACGTTACCATCTTTGGCGGCACCATCGACCGCTTCAGACAGCGCAAAGCAATTGGCATCATTGGCAATAACAACATTGCGTTGCAGGCGAGCGCACAGATCAGCTTTTAAATCTCGACCATTTAAAAAAGTGCAATTGGCATTTTTGATAAGCCCTGTCGCTGGGCTGATGGCTCCGGGAAGTCCAATCCCGATTTGGCAGTGAGTTTGAGTTTCGCTTTCGGCCATTGCAACCAGTTGACATAAGGTGCTTAGAAAAAGCTCGTACTCATGTGGGGTAGGGGTTCGGTGTTTAAATAGGGTGTTTCCTGATTTATCCAGTACGCAAATTTCAATTTTGGTGCCGCCAATGTCGAAACCTATCAGCATGATTTTTCCTTATTTTGGATGTTGAGTGTGAGTCCTGACTATGGAATATAGTCTAATAATCAACGTGTTTTGTCTTTGAACTGAACAAGATAACGTGGAGTGGTGAGATTTTTTCTTTTGATTGCTGAAAATTGTTATATTATAACATTTCTCAGCAAGTGATCTTTTTATTGAAAAGGGGAGTATCTATCCCCATAGTTAGGTCATCAATGGGTCAATTCGAATGCAAATCAATTCAGCATTGCAACAAGCAATTATTCAAGTGAGTGTAGATATGGCGGAAGTACGAGCCAGAGTGGATTTCAAAGTCGGTCTAAAAAGCAATATTGACGCCGAAATACTCTCTTTTAGAGGACTGAAAACAGACAAAGAACATGTTGCGGTCATTTTTAAATCCGCTGATGTTACTCAGGAAACTCCTTTAGTCCGTATGCATTCAGAGTGTTTAACGGGCGATGTTTTTCACTCATCACGCTGTGATTGTGGTGAACAATTAGAAGAAACCATTAATAAAATGGGCGAAGTTGGCGGCATTATCCTCTATTTGCGTCAAGAAGGTCGAGGCATTGGTCTGTACAACAAAATTGATGCCTATCGCTTACAAAGTGCGGGGATGAATACCTATGAAGCCAACAATCATCTTGGCTTTGGTGACGACTTGCGTGATTTCACTGAAGCGGCGCAGATGTTGAAAGCGTTAAATGTGACCAAGATTCGTTTAGTCACTAATAACCCTAAAAAAAGTCGTGAGCTGAAGGAGCATGGTATTGAAATTGTAGAGGTCGTGAATACCGCGGCACATATTAAGTCGGGTAATGAAAATTACCTCAAGGCCAAAGTTTCCCATGGCAAACACAACTTAAAACTATAATTCAGACTTATAGATGACAGCCAAAAACCTCATTTCGGTGAGGTTTTTGGCGTTTTTACCTTGCAAAAAAATAGATAATTTGTATTATCGGCGACTAAAAGTGCAAATGATAATAATTAGCACTACCATAAAATAACGCTCAAATCGCCTCAACAAGGATGCTCCCATGAAAGTTAACACGCTTCTTATTCAGTCAATTGCTGCCTCACTTGCCATCGCAAGTAGTGCGTCATTTGCGGCTACCGTCACTAAGGAGCAGGTGGTTGAACATTATGCCAATATTGCCCATGCCGTGTTTGCTGATTCGCTGACGACCGCTCAATCATTAGAAAAATCAATCGATCAGTTCTTGATGACTCCCTCGGCGGCTAAATTGGAAGAGGTGAAACAAGCGTGGTTAGCATCGCGAGTGCCTTACCAG
Organism: Vibrio sp. B7; assembly: GCF_963888765.1. Taxonomy (NCBI): domain Bacteria; kingdom Pseudomonadati; phylum Pseudomonadota; class Gammaproteobacteria; order Vibrionales; family Vibrionaceae; genus Vibrio; species Vibrio sp. B7. The sequence continues at coordinate 157,236 of NZ_CAWPKR010000037.1, read as the reverse complement.
CAGTCCGAAGTCTTCCGTTTTGGCAATGCCGTTGTTGACGATTGGGAAGGGCAACTCAATGCTTGGCCTCTTGATGAAGGGCTGATTGACTACGTCGCTACTGATTACCAATATGAACTGGGCAATGAAGGCGCCAGCGCTAACATCATTGCCAACCAAACGTTGAAAATTGGTGCGACAACGATTGATGTCTCCACTATCACACCAGAGCTGATTGCCAGCTTAAACGAAATCGGTGGCTCTGAAGCTAACGTCGCTTCAGGTTATCATGCCATTGAGTTTCTACTGTGGGGCCAAGATTTAAATGGCACCAATGCGGGAGCTGGTGCTCGTGCTTACACGGATTTTGTCGTGGGTAGCGAATGCACCAATAACCATTGTGATCGCCGTGCTCAATACTTAAAAGCGGCAGCTCAGCTGCTCGTGCAAGATTTGGCATGGATGGAAAAACAGTGGTCTGCGGATGAAAAAGCCAATTACCGTCACGAATTACTTGCGGAATCAGCAGACAATGGTTTGCGTAAGATGCTATTTGGTATGGGGTCTTTATCACTGGGCGAATTAGCGGGCGAGCGTATGAAAGTGGCGCTAGAAGCAAACTCGACTGAAGATGAGCACGATTGTTTCTCGGATAATACTCATAACTCTCATTACTACAATGAACAAGGTATTTACAACCTTTATACGGGTTCTTACCAGCGTCAAGACGGAAAGGTACTAACAGGCCCAAGCCTGAATGATTTAGTGGCACAAAAGGATGCACAAGCAGCCAAAGAGATTCAAAAGCAGTTTGACAGTGCGCGCGCTGAAGTCGGCAAATTAGTCACGTCGGCTGAAAAAGATAATCAGCATTTCGATCAATTGATCGCGGCTAACAATCCTCAAGGCAACGCGATAGTCAATGGAGCCATTATGGCTTTAGTGGCTCAAACCGCTTCGATAGAACGTACCGCTTCAGTGATTGGAATTGATAACCTTAATCCAGATACTGCAGACCACGAATTCTAATAATAAGATGAAAAATCCAAGGGCTCAGATGAGCCCTTTTCCACGTTTACACTGAATAAAGATGTTGAGAAAAGCCCAATGAGATCGTTTTTTACCGTCGCGCTCCTAACCTTGTTTGCCAACCCCGTTTATGCCGATGAGGTGAAATCGGGTGGCAAAACCAGTACAACCAAAGCTGGGCCGAATGCTTACTCGCTTCCTGCGGCCAATTTGCCGATGAGCAAACGGCTCGATTTTAGCGTGGGAAACAGTTTCTTTCGTAACCCTTGGGTGCCAGCGCCATCATCTACCGATGCAAGAGATGGTTTAGGGCCGCTTTTTAACACCAATGGTTGTCAAAATTGTCACATCAAAGATGGTCGCGGCCATCCGCCAGAAAAAAATGACACACATGCCGTTTCGATGTTGGTTCGCCTGAGTATTCCAGCGGTGACGGATGAACAAAAAGCGATCTATGCCAAAGAAGGGGGGATCCCCGAACCCATCTATGGTGGACAGTTACAAGATTTCGCTTTGCCCGATCAAAAAGCAGAAGGACAAATCCACATCACTTATCAAGAGATTGCGGTTGCTTTTACGGATGGCCACCAAGTGATGTTACGCAAACCTAATTTAAAAATTACTGAACTTGGTTATGGTGATATGCATCCTGATACCCAGTTTTCGGCGCGTGTCGCCCCGCCAATGATTGGCCTTGGCCTACTTGAAAGCATTGCTGATGCCAGCTTATTAGCAATGGCAGACCCTGAAGATAGTGATGGCGATGGTATCTCTGGCAAAGTGAACCGTGTTTGGGATGTAGAAAAAAAAGATTTTGCCATCGGGCGTTTTGGTTGGAAAGCCGGGCAGCCTAGTTTAATGCAACAGAATGCCGCGGCGTTTAACGGCGATTTAGGATTGACCAGCCGTTTATTCCCCAAAGAAAACTGCACCGAGAAGCAAACACTCTGTCAAACCTTACCTAACGGCGGCGACCCTGAGGTCAGTGACAACATTCTTGATTTTGTCGAATTCTATTCTCAGCATTTAGCCGTTCCAGTGCGTCGCAATGTCGACGATCCACAAGTGAAGCTGGGTCAATCATTGTTCAAACAAGTTGGCTGTGAGAGTTGCCACCGCACTGACCTTAAAACGGTAAAAAGAACGGATCGCCCAGCCTTATCAGAGCAAGAAATCCATCCTTACAGTGATTTACTACTGCATGATATGGGTAAAGGGTTAGCCGATAATCGTCCTGAAGCCTTAGCTAATGGACAAGAGTGGCGTACCCCGCCTTTGTGGGGGATCGGCTATACGCAAGAGGTGAGCGGCCATACTTATTTTTTACATGATGGCCGAGCGCGTAATCTCATGGAAGCGGTACTTTGGCACGGTGGTGAGGCGCAAAGTGCCAAAGAGAAAGTACGTCAATTCAATGCCAGCGAACGCAACGCGTTGATCGCTTTTCTTAATTCTTTATAGGGTGCGAGCATGAAATTTCCTCTATTATTTTCGATAGCGGTTACCAGCGTACTTTCGGCTTGCCAACCCACGCCGAAATCAGCGCTTGAGCCGCAAAAAAACAATCATGTTAGCCAAGGTGTTTATGAGGTTGAATTTGCTGCGGCGCAGCGTTTTGCTCAACAATCGCACCAGCTTGCTCAATTATTTGATCAGCAATGCCAGCCGGACGATGTTGCATTGCCCTTGCTGAAAGAACAGTGGCAGCAAACTATTGGGGCGTGGATGTTTTTACAAGGGCAAGAGAGAGGGCCAGCTAAAGCACTCGAGCAAAGTTGGAACGTACAATTTTGGCCAGATAAAAAAGACACTACCGGGCGAAAAATGAGCCTGTTAGCGAGCAGTGGCAAGCACTGGAGTGAGGAGCAGATTGCAAACCAGAGTGTCACAGTGCAGGGGATTGGCGCATTGGAATGGTTACTCTACGATGCTCAATCGCCGCTTCTGAAAAACCAGCAATTAGAAACTGGCTGTATGATTGGACAAGCGATCAGCGCGAATTTGGCGACGAAATCTCATTTGATTGCTGAGCAATGGCAACAGAATCCATGGTTGATGCTGGATCTGAGCGCTTGGCAAGCCGAATACATTGCGCTGCTCTCCAATCAGCTTGATTACAGCATGAAAAAACTGAGTCGCCCCTTAGCCAATATCGGCCAGCCACGCCCTTATTTTTCAGAATCGTGGCGCGCCAAAGTCTCTTTGAATAACCTGCAAAAGAATGTGCAAGCGATGCAAGCACTCTATTTAGCAAAAAACGGTTTATATCAGATGTTGCGGGAAAGAGATCAAGTCGCTATGGCCGAGCGCGTAAAAGCACATTTATCCTCGATGTTGGAAACGTGGCCGCAAACAGCCAGCTTATTTGATTTATTGCAAACGAAAGCAGGCTATCGTGAGGTGCTTGCGCTCTATAACAAGTTCCAACAACTCAATTATTTACTGCATGACGAAGTCGCGGTAGAGCTAGGCGTAGTGATAGGATTTAATGCAACCGATGGTGACTGATCTAACAAGACGTACGCTGCTGAAAGCGGCGTTATTGAGCACTTCAGCGCCTCTGCTGCCACTGGGGTGCGCCACTACGCGCCGTGGCCCACAACCCGCTTTGATTGGTTGCGCTATTCATAAAGGCTCGCAGTTTCGCGCCGTTGTAGCCGACGCCCAAGGTCAAGCGATTCACCAATTACCTTTGCCTGCAAGGGGACACGGTGTTGCTATTCATCCCACCTTGACGCATGCGGTCGCTTTTGCCCGTCGTCCCGGTGAGTTTTTGATGGTGTTTAACTATCAAAATGGAGAACTCATCAAATTGCAACTGGCGCAACCCACGCGACATTTTTATGGGCACGGCGTTTACTCAAATGATGGTGCGTGGCTTTATGCAACTGAAGGCGAGAAAGCGACAAGTCGCGGCATTATTGGTGTGTATGATGTGCAGCACAGTTACCAAAAAGTGGCTGAGTTCAGTGGTTTTGGTATTGGCCCTCACGAAGTCATTGTGATGCCAGATGGCCGACTCGCGATTGGGGTGGGTGGGGTGCATACCTTCGGCCGAGAGCCACTCAACGTAGAGAGCATGATGCCGAGCTTGACCTACCTTTCTCATCAAGGAGAAGTGCTTGAGCAACGGATATTGAACGACCACCATTTGAGCATCCGCCATCTTGCTCATGATGGTGCAGATACTGTGCTGTGCGGCCAACAATACCGAGGTCAGCCGGAAGAGTATCCACCTTTGGTAGCGCTACATGACCAAGGTGGCGAACTCATTCCGCTCTTGGCAGAGCCTGAACAATGGGCAAGATTCAACCATTACATTGCCAGTATTGCGGCGACCGACCAATGGATTTTAGCGACTTCTCCACGAGGTAACTGTTACGGGATTTGGTCAAAAGAGACACTGCAACTGGTTGAGTTGGCCTCTTTGCCGGATGCTTCTGGCGTGGTAGTGCAAGATCAGCAGTTCCAAGTCAGTTCAGGAGCTGGCTTGGTCGTTAATTCACCCTATCCTCAACCTGAAATGCGCACGCGTAGTAATGTCCAATGGGACAATCACTGGTCTGCCATTAATTACTCTCGCCAAAAAAGCTGAGTAAGCGAACTAAATTTGTTTAATGATAATTCTCATTGCATGAGAGTTTATGAATATATTGTTGATATCGACAACAACGTTTAGCAGATAGCCGTTTCTTTTGCCATACTGAAACGTGAATCAGCGTTGTTGGATAGATCGGAATGAGTAAAAGCATCCTATTTGCTTTATTATTGATTTTTAGTAGCTTTTCTCTTTACTCTGCCGAGAAGGTACAGTCTTTGGTTGTCTCGCAAGAGAATGCCTCGTTGCAATCTTTTATCCAATATCCGCATTTAGTCGAACGAATTTACCAAGAGAATGAGAATCGGCGCATTTGGCAAGATGAGCAGATTGTTCGTCAATTTGAACATCAATTGGAAGTGATTCGCCGAGCGGGGTTTAGCCCTTTATTTTCACGCCAGTTAGCGCAAATGAAAGCGTACCGGAGTCAGCAAGCGTTCAACGAATACGATCTGCTGGCGACCGATACTTTACTTTTGTATTTGAGTTATGCCGAGCAAGCTCCCAAAGTCGGTATGGCTTGGTTCTTTGAAAGTAAGCTCAACTCTGCTATTGCTCCACCAAGCCAAGAAGCCTTGTTCGCCCTTCATGTTGCGGTGGAAGTTAACAGTATCGGCGATCTGCTCAATGGCTATGCGCCCAACAACGCGGCTTATGATCAACTGCTACATGCCTATGATTTTCTGCTCAGTACTGAAAATGCAGCGCTCTCGTTGTACACCCAAAAAGGGTTAAAAAAACCTGGCGATAAGCTCTCACAACGTAGTGTGCTTATTGCCCGCTTATCATTAGTTAATATCGATGTTAGCACAGTGCGTGACGACGTAACTTGGTATGACAACAGCTTGGTCAAACCTGTGAAAGAGTTTCAAGCGATGCACGGTTTAAAAGCTGACGGCATGATTGGCCCCGAGACCTTAAAGTGGTTAAATTTGTCTTTGCAGGCACGCCTGTCTATGTTGGCATTAAATGCAGAGCGAACTCGCTTGTGGCCAGAATCAAAAGAGACACAGATCGTAGTCAACGTTCCCAGTTTTGATATGCGCTACTGGTATTTAGGTAAAGAAGTCTTTCAGTCTAAAGTGGTGGTGGGCCGAGTTTCACGCAAAACGCCACTCATGAGCACCAAATTAGATTCTTTGATCCTAAACCCGACGTGGAATGTGCCACACAAAATCATGGTTGAAGATATTCTGCCGATGGTAAAAAAAGATCAAAACTATTTGCGTCAACACAATATTGATATTGTTTCGAGCTGGCGCTCGAACGATCAAATTGACCCAAGCAACATCAACTGGTCTGCGATGAATCCGGCCTCTTTTCCCTACCGAATGCGTCAGCAAGCGGGGCAAGATAATGCATTAGGTCTGTATAAATTTAATACGCCCAATCGTAGAGCGATTTACCTACATGATACGCCGAGTAAATACCTATTCAATAATACGTCGCGAGCCTTTAGTTCGGGTTGTATTCGAGTACAAAATGCCGATAAGTTTGCTTCGATGATATTAGAAACCCAAGGTATTAATGGTGATAAATTAACGGGAAAAGAAGGGCCTGCGAATGGCACGATCCCATTAAAGCAGCGCATCCCCGTACACATTATCTATCAAACCGTTTGGTATGAAGGTGGGGAACTGCACTACCGAGATGATATCTATCGTTATGATGCATTCAGTACCAGTAATGGGTGAATGGATACCGCTAAAACAGTGGTCACCTAAGTAAGCAGGGATGCGTCTCTCAATTTACCAAAAAATGACTTAATAAAGATCTCTTTTATGTTCAAAGAGTAACGATGCTGTGGCTCTCTCTTGAGCATTTCGAGCACAATTTATGCATTTGATCTTCACAATGGAGTCCGGTAGTGTCCGGGCTTGTTGAAAATAAATTCAGTTGTGAAGGTATCAAACCTTGTTAGTTTCTCGTCGTCACTTTATAAAATTGGCTGGTAGTGGTGTAGTTGTAGCGGCGTGTGCCCCCCAAATAGTATTGGCATCGTACCCTGAAACCTCTCGCATACTCGCGATGAATAATTTACATACCGGTGAAACACTTGAAACCTGTTATTTCAACGGTGTTCGTTATGTTCGATCTGAGCTTGATCGGCTCAACCATATTTGCCGTGATTTCCGCCGCAACGAAGTCCATCCAATGGACAAAAATCTATTTGACCAAATATCGAAAATTCAATCTCTACTTGGCACTCAAGCGGAAGTACAAATCATCTCTGGTTATCGATCTCCTGCCACCAATGAGATGTTGCGCACTCACTCCTCTGGGGTTGCTAAGAAAAGTTTCCATATGCTAGGCCAAGCAATTGATTTTCGGTTAGATGGTGTTCAGTTGAGTCAAGTACGCGAAGCGGCGATCGAATTGGGCGCTGGCGGTGTTGGTTATTATCCTAGCAGTGATTTTGTGCACATTGATACTGGGCCTGTACGTCATTGGTCATAAGGCTGTTCGTGACTTGTCAAATGAAAGTGTCAATGTCATAGTTCGGCCAACTGCGAATTCGAACAAGGTTTCAGTATGTCGTTAAAGTATCAAGTGGTGCCCGTCACTTCCTTCTCTCAAAACTGCTCTATCGTTTGGTGTGATGACACCATGGAAGGGATCGTGGTTGACCCTGGCGGTGATGTGAAACAGCTCGTGATGTTGATCAATGAACTCGGGGTAAAAGTGGTCAGTTTGGTTCTTACTCATGGCCATTTAGATCATGTCGGTGGAACCGAACCGCTGGCGCAGCAGTTGGGCGGCGTCGATATTATTGGACCACATAAAGCGGACAACTTCTGGCTACAAGGCCTCGAAGGTCAAAGCAAAATGTTTGGTTTTCCACTGACGGAAGCCTTTGAACCTACCCAATGGCTTAATGAGGGTGATGAAGTGAAGTTTGGCCTTCAAACTCTACAAGTATTGCACACGCCCGGCCACACGCCCGGTCACGTGGTGCTGTTTAGCCAGCAAGCGAAATTGGCGTTTGTTGGTGATGTATTGTTTAACGGTAGTATCGGCCGTACGGATTTCCCGCAAGGTGATTTCAATACCCTTATTCACTCGATCAAAACTAAGCTATGGCCACTTGGCAACGATGTGACGTTTGTGCCCGGCCATGGTCCGCAATCGACTTTTGGCCGTGAACGTGCCAATAACCCTTATGTCGCAGATGAAATGCCCCTGTATTGATCTTGATTAGGCTCAGAGTGTTCCTTCTGCGCCCATTAAACCATGTCTTAGTCTGGTTCGGCCGCCGCGAGGTAGCGCCGAATCAGCCCCACAAACGCCTCGGCGTCACGATCCAGATCGTGCGCTGAGATAAAAATATCATAATCAAAAAATTGCCGTTGATAGCGCATCCGATTGGCTAACATTGCCATAAGACCATGATAGTAATTACCGTTTGGCGCAGTGTAAGGTGCGCTGTCGAGTACCAAATCTTCAAATTGAGTCTCTTTGCGCTGTTGTTTTGCTCCTAAGTAGAGCAGCGCGCGCTGGCTGAGCAAGATCTCACTAGCGATTCTGGGACACACACTCTCAAGGTAAGGTGAATAATCCTTCAGTTTGATCCCAATCCAAGGCAAAGGTTGGTGCCAACCATGATATTCATAACTGCATACCCCAATGCGGCTGATATTGTTCCATTTTACAACCCAACCTCCTTTAAAGAGATGCTGCTGAAAATGGGTAGCGGTTAGGGTGTAGCTAACTTTTCCTTTCAAAATCAAAAAATAGAAGGTGATTAGAGTCACTGCCAGTGCACTTACTAACAGCAGCGCATGAATAATGTTGGATGAGAATATGACAATGCAAATTGAAGCGATGATACAAGTCGTATTGATCCATTTAACCACAGGTGATTGCAGAGAAAAGCGCGTATTAGACAAATGTTGGGTGTGCATAAAACAGTGAAACTCCTTCGAGCTACAGCATCGTTGTTGGCTGTTGCGACCTGTATAAATTGTAGTCAGTTACCGCATCAAAATGCGTTTTTGCCCCTCAATCTGTGCTATGCCCTACAAATCGAGGACGATTTTTGATATAAAACGCGCTTCAAATTTTCACCACTGCTTGAAACGCAGTGAAATGGAGAAATATTCGATGAGACTTGCTCATAAGCGTAAGGTGCAGGCAAAATTGCAAAAGCGTATTAAAGCGACTGTTGCAAACTTGATCGCCTCTCAATCAGCAAAGCCTGTAACAGCGCAATCGACCGTAGCAAAAACCGCTGCAACAAAAGTAGTTGTGGAGAAAGCTGCGGCGAACTCTAAAAAAGTGGATGTTGCGTTAACGCCAAAACAGCAACAGGTTTTAGATATCGTCGCTAACCACGCAGAAGGTATGAATCCTAAATCGATCGGCTTAAGTGCTGGTCAAGAAGATGCGAAAGCTGCCGCTTGGGCCACTGGCGCACTCAAGAAACTAGTAGAAGAAAATCTGGTAGTGAAAGAGCAGTTAGCAGGCAACAAAGTTATCTATAAAGCCATTTAATCTGCTGTTCGTTGTGAATGAATTAGCCTCGGTAGCCCCGAGGCTTTTTTACGATCAAATTTTAAAATGCAATCAAAGCAACTCTTCTTTGGTAATAGAGCCAATTTCGAGCATCGGTGCGACATCGATGTTTTCGGCATTCATCATAGAAGATAAACGTTGTACTGATGAGAGCAACAGGCTTTGCTCCCACTCTTGAAGCTGCCTAAATTGTTCGACAAAGCTTTCTTGCAATGGTTGCGGTGCCTTTTCTAGCAGCTTCTTACCTTCGTCCGTTAAATGGGCGTGCACTTTTCGTTTATCGGTATTGCTGCGAATTCGCTGTACGTATCCGTTGCGCTCTAATCTATCCAAAATGGTGGTGGCAGTGGCCTGGCTCATGTTCGTATGATCCGACAATGTGCGGATAGTCACCTCACCAAGGGTTTGAATTGAACGCATTAGAATAAGCTGGGGACCAGTAAGCCCAGCGTCTCTATTCAGTTTTTTAGAGTGCAGATCAATTGCGCGAATAATTTGTCGAATTGAGATCAAAACTTCTTCATGTTTTTCCAAACTCATTGTCCCAAAAAGAAAGTTATTAATAAGCGGGGACCATAGCGCAGTTCTTTTCACTTGAAAAGTAGCATTCGACCTCTTTTGTTTTGGTCTAAGATGATGAGTGTATAAGTTGAGATGTAAAATGATTAGTGTTCGAATGTTTTTGTTTTCGATTTTCACCCTAAATTGGTTGAAGTTTAACCATTAAAGCTTATTTTTTGCCTTCTATGGCATTTTATGTTGCTTTTTAGTGGATTTTTTCTGTGGTGTTGGTAGGGTATTCAGCATATTGAAAAATAAATTGCTATGAGTACGAAGTTATTTTTGGTTTTTGTCTTAAAATTGTTTCGTTCTCATGGTTATTAATCTCAACTGAAAAATCATGTCTAGATTTCTAGAGAGGTAAAATGACAAAAGGTATTGATAAGTACAGTATCGACAGTACTGACTACACTGTCGGGCAAGATAACGTGCAAAAGTGGGGGTTTGATGTTCATAACCCAGTGTTTGGCTTTAGCGCCGGATTTATTGCGCTATTTTTAGTCGCCGCTTTAGTCGTTGATCCTGAGGTTGCGAAGAGCGTGCTTGATGGCGTTAAATGGAAAATTATTGGCACTTTTGACTGGCTGTTTATTTGGTCGGGTAATCTTTTTGTGCTGTTTTGCTTAGGCTTGATAGTTTCTCCCTTTGGTAAAATACGTTTAGGTGGCCAAGAGGCGACAGCAGACTACTCTTTTATTTCTTGGCTCTCTATGTTGTTTGCCGCAGGGATGGGTATTGGTCTCATGTTCTGGAGTGTCGCTGAACCAGTAGCGTATTTTACCGGTTGGTATGAGACGCCCTTAGGTGTTGCAGCCAACACACCCGAAGCGGCTAAACTAGCATTAGGTGCAACCATGTACCATTGGGGTCTACACCCTTGGGCCATTTACGGTGTGGTAGCGCTTTCCCTTGCGTTCTTTACTTACAACAAAGGGCTTCCGCTTTCTATTCGCTCTATTTTTTACCCGTTGCTTGGCGATCGCGCTTGGGGCTGGGCAGGGCATATCATTGATATTCTGGCTGTATTAGCAACATTGTTTGGCTTAGCAACGTCATTAGGGCTGGGGGCTCAACAAGCGGCTAGTGGTATTCATCATGTATTTGGCATTGATGCCGGAATGGGCTTACAAATTGTCGTGATTACCGTCGTTACTTTATTAGCAGTGGTCTCCGTGGTGCGTGGTATTGATGGTGGTGTCAAAGTCATCAGTAACATCAATATGATCGTTGCGTTCTTGCTGCTGATTTTGGTTGCACTGATTGGCTATACCGTAACCTTTTCATCCATTCCAACCACATTAATGGCGTATATTGAAAATATCATCCCACTCAGTAACCCGCACGGTCGAACTGATGAGGCTTGGTTCCAAGGTTGGACAGTGTTCTATTGGGCTTGGTGGATTTCATGGTCACCATTTGTTGGAATGTTCATTGCGCGAGTATCAAAAGGTCGTACTATCCGTGAGTTCCTCACCGCCGTATTATTAGTACCTACTGCTGTTACCTTGATTTGGATGTCTGTATTTGGTGGTTTGGCGATTGATCAAGTCATCAACAATGTTGGCCAATTAGGCGCGAATGGTTTGACCGAAGTGCCACTGGCGATGTTCCAAATGTTTGATGCACTGCCTTATGGCACGTTACTTTCAGTGATTGCGGTTGTGTTAGTGTTGGTATTTTTTATCACCTCATCAGATTCAGGGTCACTGGTCATTGATAGTATTACTGCTGGAGGCAAAGTGGATGCCCCTGTCCTACAGCGTATTTTCTGGGCGTTGATGGAAGGCGCTATCGCCGTAGCCTTGTTATGGATTGGTGGCACCAATGCTATTGAAGCGTTGCAAGCCGCCGCCATATCAACGGCGCTGCCATTTACTATCGTGCTGCTGCTGATGTGTGTCAGCCTACTGTTGGGAATGCGAACCGAGCTCTTGAAACGTTAATTTCGACATTGATTTGAAAAGGCGACGAAAGTCGCCTTTTCTGATGTTTTTTTGACGATCGTCATTAGAGTGTTTTGCTAAAATACTAAGAAAAGCAAATGGTTATCTTGTGTCAGAATTCGACATATATTTCGTGCATCTTGTGTTAAATCTGGTTAATATTCGCCTCCGTTCCTGTATCTAACATTCTGCAAACCAATGAAATTAACCTTAAAGCAAAAGCTAATCGGTGCCAGTCTTTCTGCCGTCGTCGTTATGGCGAGCGCGTTGACTTGGCTAGCCGCTGATCAACTCTTTGAACAAACTCGAAATGGCGTATATTCGCGGGCAGAAAGCTTGTCAGCTGCCGCTGCGAAAGGCATTTCGGACTGGATTGTGGTCCGTAAAGAGATCTCAACCGCTTTTAATGACTACACCGCTCAAGATGATGTCGTTCCTTTCTTACAGCAAGCTCGCAAAGCGGGTGGCTTTGATGATATTTTCTTTGGTACACCGCAAGGTGAGATGTATCGTTCACACCCTGAGCGTAACCGTGCTGACTATGATCCTCGCCAACGTCCTTGGTATAAAGATGCCGTTTCAGCGAATAAACAAATTATCACCACCGCTTATAAAGACGCGATCACCAATGCACTGTTGGTGACAATTGCAGATCCTGTGCGTCGCAATGGGCAATTTGTCGGCGTCGTTGGTGCCGATGTGTTAATCGATCAGTTGATCCAAGATGTCATCAGTTTAGATGCGGGCAAAAATGCCTACGCGATGTTGATTGATGCGCAAGATGGAACCTTTTTAGCGCATCCAGATAAAAATTTCTTATTAAAACCAGTGTCGTCATTGTCGAAGACGTTGACGATGAACATGATAGAGCAAGCAGTGGCTTCAGGTACCGTTGAAGATGCGTCATTACAAGGTGTTGATAAGCTATTTTACTTCGCCAAAGTACCGCAAACCGATTGGATTTTTGCTATCCAAATGGATCGTGCAACGGAAGAAGCAGCGCATACATCCTTGCTCATTGACCTAATTGTGACTGCACTTGTGATTACTATCGCTGTGATTGTTATCGTCTCTTGGTTAGTGAGCTTTTTGTTTAGAGATCTTAGCCGAGTATCCAAAGCCTTAGAGGAGATTGCTTCCGGAGACGGTGATTTAACTCAACGTCTTGAACCAAGAAGTGATGATGAAGTTGGGCAATTAGCACAAAACTTCAATATCTTTGTCGGTAACATGCACACTATGGTTTCTAAACTCAGCTTTGTTTCTGCTGCGTTGTCTGAACAGTCAAAACAGACGGCCGCTCAAGCCAAAGGGCGTAGTGCGCGTATCCGTTTACAACAAGATGAAATTAATATGGTGGCTACGGCCATCAATGAAATGGCCGCAGCTACACAAGAGATTGCCGGTAACGCAGATCATACCGCTCAAAACTCTGGTGAGGCGGTAACGGCTTGCGTACATGGCTCGAATCAAGTTTCACAAACACAAGGTTCGATTCAAAATCTGGCTCAAGAAGTTCAAGTGGCCACTGATGTTATCCTTGAGCTGGAAGCACACGGTAAACACATCAATACGATTCTGGCGACTATTCAAAACATAGCAGAGCAAACTAACCTGCTAGCATTGAATGCGGCGATTGAAGCTGCACGTGCTGGTGAGCAAGGTCGTGGCTTTGCGGTGGTTGCCGATGAAGTTCGTGTGCTTAGTCAACGTACACATGCTTCGACAAAAGAAATTCAGCAGATGATCGAAACGTTGCAATCAACGACGGGTAAAGCGGTTGGCATTATGGGTGATAGCCGTATGCTTGCTGGAACCAGCGTAGATGATGCGAACGCCGCTGCAGCAAGTTTGATGCAAATTCATAATTCAGTTGAGCGCATCAGTGACATGGCGACGCAAATTGCCTCGGCCGCTGAAGAGCAAGCTTCTGTGACGTCGGAAATTACTCGCAACACGGAAGGGATCCGCGATGTTTCTAACGATCTTGCACAAGAAGCGCATGAAGCAGCAGCACAAGCATCACAACTTTCTGAGCTTTCGCATCAGTTAGAAAATGAAATTCGTCGCTTTAAGCTGTAAGTTCTAAGCGTAAAAGCCGAGATGTGATTAAAAAAGAGGAACCTAACATGGGTTCCTCTTTTTTTGCTCGTGTCGATCACGGTACTAAACCTTGAAAGAATCCCTTTAAAGGATAATCAAAAAGTTATAGCCACAACGTTCGGACACTTTGCTGCCGATCAAAATGATGAGCGATTTGTGCTTGGAATAATTCCGCAGTGGCAATAGCATCAACTAAAGCGTGGTGTGGAGTGTACGCTGGTAGCCCATAACGCGCTCGCGCTTGCCCTAAACGCACTGATTGTGGTTTTTGCCCTTTTAACTGGTTCCATAAACCTCCATGCAACCGTTGTTGAATTTCCGTTTCCAATTGCAAAGTATCGATCACAGGGAACTCAATGCCTTCACCCAATCGCACTTTTAATGCTTGATTGAGAAAGCTACGTTCAATATGACGGTAGTGAACCACAACAATTTTTCCAGATAAGGCCTTCAGTATCGACTCCTGCACTTCTGCCAAATCTGGCGCATCTAAAATATCGTTGTGTGTGATGCCATGGATAACCACCGAATCCTCTTTTAACGCTTGGCGTGGCCGAACTATCCAATGTTTAGAGCGGTTGAGATAGATACGGTTTAAGGTAAAAGGCACCAAGCCAATGGTGATAATGTCATCATGCTGCGCACTTAAACCCGTTGTTTCCAAATCTAAAGCGACAAACTCTATTTCATCGATTGGCGTGCAACCCTTAGCAATCGGCCTTGAATAAAAATCTTTGAGTAACGGATGGTTAACCAACGACTGCTTATTGGCATATTTTGCTACCCAATCGATGCTCGGTTTTTGAAACCATTGTTTAATCATCACTCTCACTTAAAGTTATTGCTGGCTTGATAACGGAATTTCAAGAAATTTTGCGCATTGCTTAGGATTTGAAACGCATCTTTTAAGTTACGTCTTTCAAAATCAGATAGGTTTTCTGGCTCGATATTGTTATCTGGCTCTATTTCTTGTTCAACGTCAGCCGCTTGGTGGCGAATGCGTACCATCGCGATAAACTCCATTGCGTCACGCAGATCTTGCGCCCGTCCTTTGGGTAGAATTCCGGCTTCAATGATGTCATCTAAACGTTCAAACGAGTTGGTAGAACGTGAACCGACAGCCAATGCATGCACACGGATTAAATCCGCTAACGGTGCAGTGCCGCGACGTTTTAAATTGATGGTGTTATTGTGTCGTCCATCTTTTTCCATCACAAAGTCTTTGAAAAACCCCAATGGTGGCGTGCGGTTCAGTGCATTTCGTGCAAGGCATGCAAGAAACCGATTGTTTTTGCGTGCTCGACGGACAATAAACCCATTCAGTTGTTCTGCCCATTTGGCTCTGCCACACACTCCGTATAAGTCAAAAAAGATGGATGCATTCAATAGCGCCTTAGGGTTAGGGTTATCTATCCAATCGGCAAAGCAGGCTTCCCATTCTTTACGAGTCATACGCCACATCGGGTTGCTGGCCATAATGTCCCCCGTACAGTAGCTGTAACCGCATTGATCTAAGCTGTCGCAGACAAATTTGGCGAACGCTTCGAAATAAGCACCATGCTGTGTTTCTTCATAGCTATCGTCCAAAATTAAAGCGTTATCTTGGTCCGTGACAATTAACTGTTCATCACGGCCCATAGAACCCAAAGCTAAAAAGCAGTATGGAATAGGCGGCGAGCCTAGTAATTCTTCGGCAAGTTCAATGATTCTTTGTTTAAAGCTACGGCCAATCACTGACATCGCCGTGCCGATCATATGTGAGTTTGCATCTTCATTGACTAAACGAACAAAACTGTCTTTGACTTGGTGCGACAGTGTGGCTAACTCTTCAACGCTTTGTTGCTGGAAGATGCGACTTACGAGCAGCAATGAGTTTTGTGATTCGTAGCGAACAATGTCGGTCGCTTCAATGATACCGATCGGCTTTTTTTCTTTGAGTATAGGAAGATGATGAACATTGTACCGAAGCATTTTCAGCATGGCCTCATAGACATAAGCATTATGATCTAATGAGATAACCTCCGTTGTCATCACTTCCGTGACGAGGTGATTAGGATCGATGCCAACGGCTAATACACGCGTGCAGAGATCTCGGTCAGTCAGGATGCCGATTACCGGGCTGTTATCGTCGTCACTCTCTTGCAAAATATCAGGGTCAATCACCAGCAGTGAAGAGATACTCTCTTCCGCCATCTTGATCGCCGCATGTTGAATGGTTTCTGTTTTGTAAACGAAAGGGGCTTCTCGGCTGAGTAAGGTTCGCACTTTCGAGGTGGTGAGATCATTCTGCTCTGTTTTACTCAGCACGGCTTGGCGAAGGCGCGCGTTATCTTGCACTTCAACGAAATCAGCAAAGGAATCATAGTTGTCATATAAATCCTGAAACCTTGCCTCTGGAATACAATAAACCAGCGTATCTTCAATCGCTGTGACCGGAAAACGAACACGATTATTGGTCAATAGCCCCATTTGACCAAATAAACCGCCTTCGGTTAGGCGGTTGTATAATTCGCCTTTGCGACGGTATACCTCGACGACGCCGCTTCGGATCAAATATAAGTCTTGGATATGATCACCAAAATGAATGATGGGTGTACCTTGTCGAAAATAGGAGATTTCTACGCTCTGCGTCACTTCGATCAGTGTTTCTTCAGGTAGTTCATTGAACGGTGGATACTGAGCAAGGAAGTTCTTGATTTCAATTAATTCTGCTTCCATGGAGGCTTCCTTGTGTTTCGGAGTTCATATTGTGGGATTCTGACGTCGTGAGCCAGCTAAACGATGTAACTTGTCAAAGGGATCCGGTTACATCGGTGGCATTGGACATAGGATTCAGAGAGTTATAGTACATGAAAAGAACGTGCTTTGCAGGCAAGAGGGGAAAGTGTACGCGCTTCGATGTGAATCAAGTGCCATTTCAGTGAATTGAAGATAAAAAAATAGCCGACAAGTGGCGGCTATTGTTGTCTATTTCTTATCATTATCGATTATAGAACCGCTGCAATACCTTTGCACAGTGGGCCCATATTCGATTTCGTCATGCCTGCCACACTGATACGGCCGGAACCGACGATGTAAATTGCTAATTCATCTTTCAGACGAGCAACTTGTTCCTTGTTCAAACCAGAAAAAGAGAACATGCCATTTTGACGTTCAATAAAGCTAAAATCAGCCTTCACACCTTCGGCTTTTAGGGTGGTAACAAACAGCTCACGCATCTCTTGAATACGTTCACGCATTTCTGTCACTTCGTTTTCCCATTCTGCGCGCAGTTCGGCGTTGTTGAGGATATAAGTAACGACCGCAGCACCGTGCGCTGGTGGGTTTGAGTAAATGGAACGAATGATCGCTTTGATTTGTGAGAAAGTTGTTTCAGCGACATCTGTTGAGCCAGCAACGATGGTAAACGCACCCACGCGCTCATTGTACAAACCGAAGTTTTTAGAGAATGAGCTCGCCACTAAGATCTCTTTATTGTATTTCGCAAAAGTACGTAGGCCTTGTGCGTCTTCTTCAACACCTTTCGCAAAACCTTGATAAGCAAAGTCAAACAGAGGAAGAAGCCCTTTATCAGCGACTAATTTTGCTAACGTTTCCCACTCTTTATCGGTTGGATCAATGCCAGTTGGGTTGTGGCAGCACCCGTGTAGAAGAACAATATCACCCGCTTGAGCTTGCTCAAGATCGGTAAGCATCGCTGCGAAATCTTTATCTTTCGTTTCGGCATTGTAGTACGAATACTGCGTGGTTTCTAAACCAGCCGCATTAAAAACACCGTGATGGTTTGCCCATGTTGGGTTGCTGATCCACACTTTCACGTCGCCGATTTGACGCTTAATAAATTCACCAGCTACACGCAGTGCACCAGTACCACCCGGCACTTGCGCCGTTTTTGCGAGCTTTTGCGTCACAATCTCAGATTCATCGCCAAACAGGAGTTTTTGTACCGCGAGCCCATATTCAGCAGTACCTTCAATGGTGAGATAAGATTTGGTCTTTTCAGACTCAAGCAACGCCGCTTCCGCTTTCTTTACTGTCGCAAGAACAGGTGTTTCACCTGCTTCATTTTTGTAGATACCAACACCGAGGTTAATTTTTTCAGTGCGAGGATCTTTTTTAAACTCTTCGGTTAAACCAAGAATAGGGTCAGCCGGAGCTGCGACAACTTTTTCAAACATAATCATCATCCATGTAAAGTGTTAGAAGGGATTTTAGAAACATAAAATTAAGGTATTTATACCTTTATGAAATATCCGTTACAACACACAAAACAGAAAAACTGAAAATAATTTGTGTTGGCTAAGAATCATAAGTAAAAAGGCGATTTTTTTAAAAAAACTCTATCATCCACCGTTTTCAGGCGGGGAGATTAAATAGGTTTTACTTTGAGAAGTAGTCAGCTCAACGGCAAAATTCATCATCAAATACGATATTTTGCTATTGAGCGGAGGAGTTACTGTAATAAGAGATTAATGTTTATCCTGATGGCGAGCGGCAATGGCGACAAATTGTTGTTCAACACTCAAAAAAGCCTCTACGACTTGTGGGTCAAAATGTGTCGCTTCGCCCTGTAGAATGATGGTTTTTGCTTCATCATGAGAAAACGCGGGTTTGTAAACGCGCTTTGAGATGAGCGCATCATATACATCAGCCAGTGCCATTAAACGGCCTGAGAGTGGAATCTCTTCCCCTTTGAGTTGTTTTGGATAGCCCGAACCATCCCATTTTTCATGGTGAGTGAGGGCGATTTCTTTTGCGATTGCTAAAAAGGAACTTGTGCCAAGGTGCTGCTCGGCAATCGACAGCGCTTGTGCGCCGATCTCAGGGTGCCCCTTCATAATAATGAACTCATCATCGGTGAGTTTGCCCGGTTTCAGTAGGACGGCATCAGGGATACCGACTTTGCCGACGTCGTGCAATGGGGCTGATTTGTAGAGTAAATCAATATAAGTGGGTGTTAATAAAGGCTGATATTTCGGTTTTTGGCTTAGATATTGCGCGAGTACTTTGACATATTCTTGAGTACGTAAAATATGAGCGCCAGTTTCATTATCGCGAGATTCAGCTAAAGCGGCCAGGCTGACGATGGCGACATCACGCGTGGTTTTTACTTCATCCTGTGAGTTTTGTAGGCTATCCAACATTTGATTGGTCAACCAAGCCACAGAGCCTAACTCGTTATTTTCAAAAATCGGTAAGCGTTGTGCTATATCACCTTGAGTTACTTGGCATAGCGAATGCTCTTGAGCGTGCAATATTTGCTTCATCAGCTTTCCCCACTGCCAGAGGATAGCGATCACATAACCGCCCAAAACCAAAGAAACATAAATAAACTCTTTAATAATACTTATCTTGCCATGTCCATTGATTAAACTGGCAGGGTTATGTTCAAGCCAAAAAAGATCTTTCACCGCGACCATCGTGAGTGTGGCTGTCAGAGTGATGATCATCAGCATCATTAACCCGATCATCTGCTTAACAATCGAATGTCGCTCACCTTGGAGTTGTTGACGATTCAATTGTACTGCGTGCTGGCGATATTGAGCTCGTTTAGCGATGAGTTGTAATAAGCTTCCGGTAAAGAAACCAAACAGTGTTAAACCAAACAGGACTTTTACGTTGCTATCGAGAGTGAATTGATAGTGCTGATTGTAGTAAAGGGATAGTGGAATGCTGACAAGAAAAAACAAAACACTATCGAGTTTTGCATACTGCTCTGTTTTTGCCCAATGATGGTGAATAAAGACATATCGACGCATTACCCATGCACAAAATACACTAATCGTGACATGAGTGGTGATTTCTAATGCGCTTAAACTGGACAACATCGGACAGATTCGTCCGCCATAGGTGGCAAATAGCAGCGCAGCTAAGAGGTAGAGCAGTGCGGTGAGTTGGCTGTTGTTTCGCTTGGTATTATTCATGAATTTGATTTCATTACAGTATGTGATGCTTAAGTTTAGGTGATTAAATTCGTTCGATGTTGTGTTTTCGTGATTAACCGATGTGCGGAGGATCAGAAAAGTGATGGATTCTAGTGATGTATTTCTAGGAAAGATAGCTAAATAAAATAAAGCCCATGTGATCCGATCAGTACGTCATGTTATGAGAACAGAGGAGAGGGCCCAATGACGTTACTGAGCCAAACTTAACGAAAGTCAATCGTTACTCTGACTGATAAGAGTGGACTGTTTAAAATTACCTAACACAACAAAAGTAAAATTACATCTACCGACTACATTGCAGATTCCTCCAAGCTTTCCTATCTTTAGTTATGAGCTCTAGGCGTTGCATAACAACTTCTTACATAACGTCATAGCTTTCGTCAGTGTTTTATGGCTAAAGGATAATAAATCATGCTCCTCATTAGGCTGGTACGTGTTTACGTGCCCTTAGTGCTATTGTCGATAGTTGCTCTTATGCCACAGCCAACACATTTTGGTGTTTGGGCTCTATTATTTGTTACTTTTGCTAGTGTTAGCTATGCAATTTGGAATTACGAATCCTTCATTTCCCAAGTCAAAGCACAAAAAAAGACGATTGAACACCTTTCTCAAACACAAGAGATCCAACTGGATGGATATCATTCTTTAGAGCCTCTCTTTGCTCAATCTCTGCCAGTGTGGTCTCGTCATATTGATTTAGCTAATGTGCAACTTACCGATTCTGTTACTCAACTGAGCCAGCAATTTGGTGATCTTGTCACGCAGCTTTCACAAGCACTCTCCTTCTCGCAAGGTTCAACCTTAAAAGATGAGCGTAATTTAATGAGCGAAATTGAGCGTTGTCGAGCCATGCTTTCTAAAGCGGTTTATGAGCTTAGAGAAAGCCAAAAGACAAGAGAGCATATGCTTGATGAAATGCGCAGCCTTGATCAATACACAGTCGATTTAAAAAAAATGGCAACCGATGTGGTGGGCATTGCTGAAAAAACCAACTTATTAGCACTTAATGCTGCCATTGAGTCAGCCAGAGCAGGAGAGGCAGGTCGAGGTTTTGCAGTGGTGGCCGATGAAGTGCGTAACCTTTCACAGCGTTCAAGGGAGATCGCTAGCAGCATGACGGAGAAAGTGAACGTTGTCAGTGATGCGATTAATACTACATTTAAGACGGCTGAAATGGCTATTGCGGCTGAGAGTGAACAAATGGAACAAACCGAGCAGCGTATCGATTATGTCATTAACCACTTCCAAGATATGGCACAAACCTTACAGCAACAGTCTGAGCGGTTAAAAGAAGATGCATTTTCGGTGAAGGAAACAATCAGTAGTGTGATTGTGAAATTGCAATTTCAAGACCGAGTAAGCCAAATATTAGAGCAAATCAGCACCAATCTCAAAGAACTCAGTGACTCATTAGAGCTGCTCAAACAAGACAGCAATCATGCGATCGCAGGCGAATTATCCCCGCAAAAATGGCTGGAAAAAATGACCAAGAACTACACCATGATAGAACAACATGAAAGCCACAAAGGCAAGGTTACTGAGGTGAAAAGCAAGGTGACTAGCACGGACATTACTTTCTTTTGAGAACCGTAAATGAATAAATGAGGAACTCTGTGATGAACAAAACGGTACTTGTTGTAGATGATTCGGCTTCAATTCGGCAGGTTGTGAGTATGACCTTAAAAGGAGCAGGCTATCAGACGATCGAAGCTCATGATGGTAAAGATGCACTATCCAAATTGGCCGGGAATCGTGTTCATTTGGTCATCAGCGACGTAAATATGCCGAATATGGATGGCATTACCTTACTTAAAGAGCTGAAGCAAAGGCCAGACACAAAATTTACGCCGGTGATTATGCTCACAACTGAATCTGAGGCATCGAAGAAAGAACAGGGTCGTGCTGCGGGTGCGAAAGCTTGGGTTGTAAAACCCTTTGCACCTGAACAGATGCTTGCCGCCGTAGCAAAACTGATCCAAGCCTAAGGGGGGATTATGCTGACTCCACACCAAACCGATGAGCAATTAATGTTAAAACTTGACGGTGAACTGACGATTTATGAGGCTCGAAATTTGTTTGAGCAGCTGACCCCTTTTGTGTCTCATAGCGAGAAGATCGCCATTGAACTTTCCCAAGTCACTGCTCTGGACAGCAGTTGCGTACAAGTATTGATGGCATTTAAAAAAGCAAGAATAGAACAGGGATGTGAACTGATTCATCACAGTGAAGTCGTGGTGGATGTGCTGGGTAAACTGGGGCTAGTGGGATGGTTTCATGACCCTATCGTTCTTTCGAGTTCACAATAAGACAAAGTGACAAGCTACTGACGAAGCCCCAGGGAGATACTATGGACGAAATGATGGCTGCGGCGCTCCAAACTTATTTTAATGAGAGTAGGGAGTTGCTTGAAGGGATGGAATCTGACCTTCTTGAACTGGATAGCGGGAATCTTGATGGCTTAAATGAGCGATTAAACGCAATTTTCCGAGCAGCGCATACTGTAAAAGGCTCAGCAGGGATATTTAACTTAAATGAGATCGTTCGTTTTACTCATAAAGTAGAAAGCTTGCTTGATTTATTGCGCTCAGAACAACTTAAGTTGCATGAAAAGCATATTTCCTTGTTGCTTGAGTGCCGCGATCACATGGTGAACTTGATTGATGATGCTCAAACGGGGCAAGAGTCATCAGAAGATGACGTTACCGGACAGCGCTTAGGGGCCCGATTGTCTGAGTTTTTAGGTCAATCTGAACCAGAAAGTCATTCACCAACCACGGAATCTGAACCTGATCACACCGCACTCGATAATTTCTGCTGGCATATCTCTTTAACTTTCCCGCTTCATGCATTCCAAGATGGTATGGATCCGCTCTCTTTTCTTTCTTATTTAACTACGCTGGGAGAGGTTATTTATATCGAGGCGGTCGACCGAAAATTACCTGATTGGCACAACTTTGATCCGGAATGTTGTTATTTGGGTTTTGAACTGCGTTTCTATTCGCCGGCATCTAAACAACAAATCGAAGACGTGTTTGAATTCATTCGTGAAGAAGGTGACGTTCGCATCTTTCCACCCAGTGCCAAAGTGGGTGACTTCATTGAGCACATTCAATCAATGCCCGATGAAAATTATAGAATTGGCGAAATATTAGTTCGTTGTGGCGCGCTCACTGAGACTGAATTGAAGCGTGCATTGCAGCAACAAAGTGAGCGGCGAGAAGCGAGTTTGGACGCGATACCCATAGGCGAAATTATCACTCAGGCTGATGCTCAATTAGCACCCGTACTCAATGCGGCGGTCGATAAACAAAGTAAAGCCCGAGAGGCGCTAACCAAAGAGCAAAAAAGCTTGCGAGTGGATGCTGAAAAGTTAGATACCTTAATTAATTTAGTCGGGGAATTGGTCACCGCAGGTGCCGGCAGTGCATTACAGGCGGAGCTAATTGGCGAAAATGTAATGATTGAATCTGTTGCACGGCTCAATGGCCTTCTCGAAGAAGTCAGAGACGCGGCACTACAGCTTAGAATGGTGGCTATCGGTGCGACATTTGCCCGTTTTCAACGCGTTGTTCGTGATATGGCGAAGGAGCTAAACAAAAGTATTCATCTTACGATTACCGGTGCGGATACCGAATTAGATAAATCAGTGATTGAAAAAATTGGCGATCCTTTAATGCATTTAGTGCGCAATGCGATTGACCACGGCATTGAAACAGAGGAAGAGCGTGTCGCAAATGGTAAACCTTCTCACGGCACCATCACGCTCAATGCTTACCATGACTCAGGCAATATAGTGATCGATGTGATCGATGACGGAAAAGGGCTCAACAGCGAAAAATTGCGCGCCAAAGCGATTGAAAAAGGGCTACTTGATGAAAACCAACTCGTGAGCGATGACGAGATTTTTCAGCTCATTTTTGAGCCCGGCTTTTCAACGGCCCAGCAGGTTTCCAATATTTCAGGGCGCGGTGTCGGTATGGACGTAGTGAAGCGAAATATTACTGATTTGCGAGGTCGAGTAGAGATTCACAGCCTACTTAATCGAGGAACAACTATCCGCATTGTATTGCCGCTCACACTCGCGATCATTGATGGTTTCCTAATTGAAGTGAGTAGCGAAACCTTCGTTGTGCCATTGGATGCCGTTCAAGAATGCGTCGAACTTGATGACCAGTGGCTCAAAGATGGCCAAGGCAAACCTTATATTAATCTCAGGGGACAAGTGCTGCCTTTAATTGATTTAAGAGTGCAATTTAACCTCACTGCGCGTCGCTCAAAACGCCAAAATGTGGTGGTGGTCAGTAGTGCGGGGCAAAGTGCTGGTTTGATCGTGGATAATTTGTTGGGGGAATTACAAACCGTAATTAAGCCACTTGGGCCGATTTTTTCACGGGTTAAAGGAATCAGCGGTTCGACTATTTTGGGCAGCGGGGATATTGCTCTTATCTTAGATATCGCCAGTTTATCGCAACATATTATGAAGGAAGAGTCGAAGCATCGCTTATTGGCAATGCACTAACTTGGCTCAATTACATCGTCAGAAAGGAATAGGCTATGTTTAAAAATATTTCAGTTAAATTCAAACTAAGTATGCTAGTTGGCATCTTAAGTTTGTTACTCATTGTGGTCGGATCACTCGGGCTTTATGGCATGCAAAAAACACTGCATGGGCTAGAAACGGTCTACTATGACCGAACCGTACCAGCACTGTCTATCGGTGACATTAAATCTCGTCTTCTGAGCAATCGTATAGCGCTGGCTTTCTCACAACTGTACCCAGAAGCGGATATTATTCGTGCCCAAATCGAGACCGTCGAGAATCATCTCAAAGTAATCGATGAAAAATGGAGCAAATACAAATTAACTAACTTAACTAAAGAGGAAGCTGAGTTAGCCAAACAGTTTGAAGAACAGAACAAAGCCTTTGTTGATCAAGCGCTGCAACCAACAATTGATGCTTTGCGACGTTTAGACATTGATGAAGCGACTCGCCTTGCGGTTGATAAAGTGCGCCCACTCTATGCACCCGTTGAAAAAACAGTAAATGCATTAATTCAGCTGCAATCTAATGAAGCGCAGAATGTTTATAACCATGAGGTTGAGCTTTATGACAACCTACAAATGATAGCCATTGGATCAATTATATTGGGGCTACTGTTTGGTATTGGATTTGCGGTTACCTTGATCCGCGGGATCTGTAATCCTTTAGAGCAAGCAGTGTCGCTGGCTAACCGACTCGCTGTGGGTGATTTAACAGGTAAAATTGAAGCGACGTCAGGCGATGAATTGGGTCGCTTGCTTGAAGCCATGCAAAAAATGGTGGCCAAGTTGTCAGACATCGTAGGTGAAGTGAATAGCTCAAGTAATGCATTGGCTTCTGCATCCGAAGAAGTTTCAGCTACCGCTCAGAACTTAAGTCAAGGTGCGAGTGAACAAGCGGCCAGTGTTGAACAGACTACCTCGTCGGTAGAGCAGATGTCAGCCTCAATCGCGCAAAACACTGAAAATGCGAAAGTGACCGATAGCATGGCAGGTAAAGCGGCTAAAGAAGCGAAAGAAGGTGGAGAAGCGGTAGCTAAAACCGTGTTAGCGATGAAATCGATAGCTGAGAAAATTGGTATTATTGATGATATCGCTTATCAAACTAACTTACTTGCGCTCAACGCCGCAATCGAAGCTGCTAGAGCTGGCGAGCATGGTAAAGGTTTTGCAGTGGTGGCTGCAGAAGTCCGAAAATTGGCAGAGCGCAGTCAGGTTGCTTCTCAAGAAATTGGTGAGGTTGCTAAAAATAGCGTTGGTTTAGCGGAACAAGCCGGAAAACTGCTGGATGAAATGGTGCCTTCTATTCAAAGAACATCCGATTTAGTACAAGAGATCAACGCAGCTTCAATGGAACAAGCAACCGGAGCAACACAAATTAACCAAGCGATGGAACAGCTCAACAGTATCACGCAACAAAGTGCTTCCGCATCAGAAGAGCTTGCGTCGACCTCTGAAGAGATGAGTAGCCAAGCACAGCAGCTCCAGCAACTAATGACCTTCTTCAAAACAGAAAATAATCGCCGTGAAGCAGCAAATAAATCTTCAGTTCACCATGAGCAGCAACGCCCTAAACAGAAGAAAGATGTTGAGTTTGTCTCTATGGACGATGAACCTGAGTATGTGCGCTTTTAGTGGCTGGAGGTGAATGTGGCTAATCTTATCCCGGTTGAGGCTAACTCGATGATATTGGCTAAGTCCAATACAGAATTAGCACAAGATCAACAGTACTTAACATTTCAGCTCAATGGTGAAATGTACGCCTTTGCGATTTTGCATGTTAAGGAAATATTAGAGTATGGCAAAGTAACTCAGGTGCCAATGATGCCTGACTACATTCAAGGCATTATTAACTTGCGTGGTGAAGTGGTACCTGTCGTCAACCTAGCTCGGCGTTTTTATCTTAAACCGCAAGAAGTGAATAAAAAGACTTGTGTTGTCATTATCGAAGTGACGAATGAAGAACAGCGTCAAGACCTAGGTGTTATGGTTGACAGTGTTTCTGAAGTCATTGAAATATCAAGTAAGTTTATGAGACCTGCCCCTAATTTTGGTACCAAGATCCGGACCGAATTTATTTGTGGTATGGCTCAATTCGATGAAGAGTTTGTCATTATTTTAGCGGAGGATAAAGTCCTATCTGTTGAAGAGTTGGCCATGATGGAACAGGTCAAAGAGCAGAATGAACTTGCAAGTTAAGCACAAATCTCAGCAACTTGGGAATTCAGCCATGGAGCAAATGCCCGTCATCAGTGATGCAGACTTTGAGTTGTATCGTGGCTGGATATATCAATCTGCAGGTATCGCACTAACACCTAGTAAGAAAGCGTTGGTGGTTGGGCGTTTAAGCGGGCGCTTAAGAGAGCTCGGTATAAGTTCATATCGGGAGTATTTTGAGTATTTGACGAAATTTAGCGATCAGCAAGTACGCAAACTTGAGCGGCAACGAGTCATCAATTTGCTGACCACCAATGAAACATACTTTTTCAGAGAAGAGGCCCATTTTGCTTACATCCAGCACCATCTCTTCACTGTATGGGGGAAAAAACAGATCCGTTGCTGGAGCGCAGCAAGCTCGACAGGTGAAGAGGCTTATTCTCTGGCAATGTTATTAGACAGCCGTTACCAAGGAGAATGGCAAATAGTTGGTACCGATATCAATAGTCAAGTGTTGCAAATTGCATCACAAGGTATTTATCCGATGCTACGCCATGAACATATACCGAAAGCCTATCTCAAAACGTATTGCCGAAAAGGCATCGATACCAAGCATGACACATTGAAAATCGTTAATTCATTAAGGAAAAAAGTGAAATTCGGATTAGCGAACTTACAAAATCAGTTGGATGAACTTGGTCACTTTGATCTTATTTTTTTACGTAATGTTATGATTTATTTTGATCAAAATACCAAACAAAGAGTCATTAGTAACGTTACGAGCCGATTAAAAAGTGGTGGTATTTTATTAATAGGCCACTCTGAAACATTAAACGGACTCAACTGCGATGACTTGCAATTACTGCAGCCGTCTATCTATCAAAAACGAGGGATTTGTGATTAATGGCGAACGAATTTTTACCTAAAACAGAGGCTCTGAACTTGATGCCTGGCGAGATATTCTTTGGTCATCACAGAGGTTGGATTCATACGCTGCTGGGTTCGTGCGTTGCCATTACGTTATGGCATCCAAAAACGCAGTTAGTGGGTATGTGCCATTATCTGTTGAGCCAGCGATCCGCCCTAGGTGGAGAGGCCAAACAACCTGAAGGCTATTATGCTAGCGATGTTGTGGCGTACTTTTCCCTTCAGTGCCGACGATATCAAATCAATCCTAAGGAATGTGTTGTTAAAGTATTTGGAGGTAGCACTATGTTTGCAGGTCACTACAGTAAAGTCGCTTCGATAAATGTTGCACAACAAAATGTGCGACTGGGTATGCAGTTACTGAAAGAGCACGGTTTTCAAGTAAGCCGCAATGATGTGGGTGGAAAGCGTTATCGTAAAGTATTTTTTGATGTCCAAAATGGTGATGTTTGGGTTCAATATGGGCGATCTTCTGCAAGAGAGGTAGCTTATTAATCAGCCATTGAGTGTCGACTTATAGAGGCATTACATGAAAAAAATAAAAGTATTAATCGTGGATGACTCCGCGGTTGTTCGGCAAGTGATCAGCGCTTTGTTGAGTAATGAACCTGATATTGAAGTGCTTACTCCTGCTTCTGATCCCATATTCGCTCAAAAAAAAATGGCTGTTCAATGGCCAGATGTGATTATCTTAGATGTAGAAATGCCTCGTATGGATGGTATTACGTTTCTTAAGCAACTGATGGCGGAGCATCCGACGCCTGTCATCATTTGTTCTACACTGACGGAACGTGGTGCGGAAGTGACTATGCAAGCATTGCAAGCGGGTGCGTTGACGATTATCACTAAACCCAAAGCAGGGTTGAAAGATTTTCTACAAGAAAGTCGGCAGGAAATGTTAAGTGCGGTGCGCGCCGCCGCACAAGCAAAGCTAGAAAATATTGTTAAACCCAAACCTCATGTACTCAAGAAAGTACAGCAAACAATGCCGAATCCGAATCACTCGACATTAACATTGAAGACCACACAAAAAGTGGTCGTGATCGGCACATCTACAGGTGGGACACAAGCTTTAGAAGCGATCTTAACAGCATTGCCAGCAGTCTCTCCGGGGATTGTTATCGTGCAACATATGCCCGAAAAATTTACCGCGATGTTTGCTGACCGGCTCAATGGGCTTTGTCAAATAGAGGTCAGGGAAGCAAAGAATGGCGACCGAGTTCTTCCGGGGTTGGCATTGATCGCTCCAGGTGGTCGTCACATGCAACTGAATCGAAGTGGTGCACATTATCAAGTCGAAATCAAAGATGGCCCCGCAGTTAACAGGCATAAACCATCAGTCGATGTACTTTTTCGCTCAGCGGCAAAACATGTAGGCCCTAACGCTGTCGGTTTTATTTTGACGGGAATGGGAGATGATGGCGCACGAGGTTTGCATGAGTTGAAAGAGAGCGGTGCCTATACAGTTGCACAAGATGAAGCAAGCTGCATCGTTTTTGGTATGCCCAAAGAGGCAATCGAACGTGGTGGTGCTTGTTCGGTGCTACCACTCAATCAAATAGCGCAGGAAATATTGCAACGAGCTTCATCGAGGCACTTATAGATCAGATCTTCATTTATTTTTAGTTGAAACCGACTTGTTGAGACGCTCCCAACAAGTCGTAGTAGTTACTTTTTTAAACCAATTTGAGATTCGATGGCTTCGGTTTCTATTTCAGGGTGTTCGGCGAGCTTTTCTGAAGCCCATTGATTGATATGCTTCAAAATAGCCGACACGGCATGTTTTTTTGTTGCTTGTTCATTTTCTGCCACATCTAGCGCTTGTTTAGGCTTTAAGCCAGTAGCATCTTCTGCGATATGAAGCCAATCAGGATGCCAGTAGTAAGGTTGACCAGAAGGGGTCATCCAGCCATGAACACCGTTTGTTTCACCATTGTACTGCAAATTATCTACATCATTTTTTTTCATATAAGTTCTCGCCATGGATTGATCTGAATACGTGGTTAATGTAACTCGGTTGCATAGCACAATAGAGTGAACATGATCATGTAATTGAACTAAATGTAACAAAGGAAGATGAAATTGAGGTGATTTTGATCACATGTTTATTTGAAATTCACTCTATTGTTATTGATAGTGAACACTGATTGTTGGGGAAATAAAAAAACCACCGAGTTTAACGTCGGTGGTTTTTAAAAATCGTGTTTGATTTTTAGAAGTTTGCAGAGCGTGGTGTACGTGGGAAAGGAATCACATCACGCACGTTGCCCATACCGGTCACATAGGATACTAAGCGCTCAAAGCCAAGGCCAAAACCCGCGTGCGGTACAGTACCGTAACGACGTAAGTCGCGATACCAACTCATATGTTCAGAATCTATGCCCATTTCAATCATACGCGCATCAAGAACATCTAAACGTTCTTCACGTTGAGAGCCACCTATGATTTCACCAATACCTGGGGCAAGAACATCCATTGCAGCGACAGTTTTACCATCGTCGTTTAGACGCATGTAAAATGCTTTAATGTCTTTAGGGTAGTTCTTGACGATTACAGGCGCTTTGAAGTGCTCTTCAGCAAGGAAGCGCTCGTGTTCAGAAGAAAGATCAATGCCCCATTCAACATCAAATTCAAACTTACGACCTGAATCGATTAGGATCTTCACCGCATCGGTATAGTCTACTTGCGCAAAATCTGAATTAACGAACTGCTCAAGGCGAGTAATTGCCTCTTTGTCGATACGCGAAGCAAAAAACTCAAGGTCATCACGACGTTCTTCAAGAACGGCTTTGAAGACATACTTCAGCATATCTTCAGCCAGTTTCGCGACATCGTTTAGATCAGCAAACGCGACTTCTGGCTCTACCATCCAAAATTCTGCAAGGTGGCGGCTCGTGTTTGAATTTTCAGCACGGAACGTTGGGCCAAAAGTGTACACTTTGCTTAATGCACAAGCATACGCTTCGGCATTTAACTGTCCTGAAACTGTAAGAAATGTCTCTTTGCCGAAGAAGTCTTCATTGAAATCGACATTGCCTTGCTCAGTACGAGGAAGGTTAGCGAAATCCAGCGTTGAAACACGGAACATCTCACCCGCACCTTCTGCATCAGAAGCGGTAATCAGCGGCGCTGACATCCAGAAATAACCTTGCTCGTGGTAAAAGCGGTGGATGGCTTGAGAAAGGGAGTTGCGTACACGAGCCACTGCGCCAATCACGTTGGTGCGTGGGCGAAGATGCGCCACTTCACGAAGATATTCAATTGAATGGCGAGTTTTTGCCATTGGGTAGGTTTCAGCATCTTCAACCCAGCCAACAACCTTCACCTCAGTTGCTGCAAGTTCAAATGCTTGACCAGAAGCTGGGGACTCAACAATCTTACCTGTTACTTCGACAGAGCAGCCAGTAGTGAGCTTTAGCACTTCGTCATTGTAATTATTCAGATTATTAGGGACCACGGCCTGAATCGGGTCGAAACAAGAGCCGTCATAAATGGCAAGAAAAGAGATTCCAGCTTTGGAATCACGACGAGAACGAATCCAGCCTCGGACAGTCACTTCACTGTCAACGGCCAGCTTACCGCTCAATACGTCTGTTACAGGCGCGTAAGTCATGTTTGATATAGTCTCCATTGAGGTAAAAATTCAACCCAATGTTCAAAGGTATTCTCACTATATAAAGTGGACAAAAAACAAGCGAAACATTGGGTTGCTTATTACTTTTTAATTCAATGGCACATATTACCTGTCAATTCGTTCGCATCAACCTTTATTGTCGATTCGTGGCCGAATTCTTAGCAGAAAGCGTAAATTGATTCATCAATGTTTCTAAGCGCTGCGATAGCTGTTTTAAATTGACGCTGATTTCTCGGGTTTGCGTTGCCGATTGAGACGTATCATCAGCATGTCGAGTAATGACTTCGATCTTCCCTTGAATTTCTTGGCTGACTTGTGTGGTCGTTCGTGTTTGATCTTGAATATTGTTTGCATGATCAAGCACCTGCTGCATCTCTTGTACGGCATTACTCATTGCGGAAGATAAAACTTCGACTTCATTTGAACGTTGATGCGCATGTGAGCAAACCAAATCAACTGAGGCGAGCGATGTTTCACTGTCACGTTGGAATTGAGCTATGATTTTCTCAATGTTTCCAGTCGCTTCTGCTGTTCGTGAGGCGAGTTTTCGCACTTCATCGGCCACGACCGCAAAGCCTCTCCCTTGTTCACCCGCTCGTGCTGCTTCAATCGCCGCGTTTAAAGCCAGCAAATTAGTTTGTTCGGCGATACTTTTAATCGTTTCAAGAATGGAGGAAACCAGCCCTGTCTGATTATTAAGTTCAGAAATTTTATCTTTCACGGACTCGATATCGCTTACCAAACCTTTGATATCTGCGCTAGCTGTATGTGCTTGCTGTGCACTTTGTTGAGCGACATTAGCGGTATGTTTGATAAGCTTTGATGCATCAACGGTAGCTTGATTAACCGTCTGTTGTTGAGATTGCATCTCTTCAATATTGAGCTGAACGTCAGAGGTTTCACGCTGCTGATTTTTTGCCGCTTGGTTGGTTGTTTGTGCTACGTCGGTTAACTGGTTTGCTGAATCGGCAAGCGAATGAGAGGTCTCTTGCACTTTTGCCAAACTGTCCGAAACCGTGTCCATTAAAGAGTTGATGGAGACCGCGAGTTGTCCGAGTTCATCTTTTTTGGTGCTGATAAGTCGTTTTGATAAATCTTTGCTCTTACTGATTTCACACATGAATCGTGACGTATGCTGGATAGGGCGAACAATCATCTTGCGGATCAAAAAAAGCGTGATCATAAATCCGATAAAGGCAATGGAAGCCATAATAATAACGGCAATGACAGTGTGAGTACTGATCATTTGGTTTACATGGCTCAGGTTATATTCAAGACGAATAGCTCCTAAAACGGTTCCTTCTTCCGCCATATGACAAGATACGCAGTTTGTGCCTCGGTAATCTAGGCTTGATTTCATCGGTAAGGCGACGACCAATCCTTTCCCCCAGGAAGCATTGAATGGTTCAATGACGGTTTCCCCGGCCAGTGCGCGTTTATCTATCTCGTCCATTGGCTGTTGATTTTCTTTTCCAGGACCATAAAGTTTACTGACCGCCTCTGAACGTAACACTCGCACCTGTTCAATACCATCTTGCGCGAGTGCCTTTTGGCGCAAGGTCTCTTTCTGAGCCATGGTACCAGTCAACATCATCATATTGAGGCTATCAAAGTAGTTACTCGCTTTATCGTGTAACTGCTCGCTCAACACCGAATTGAGCAGGTCACGTTGTTGTATATATTGATAGCTGGTTGATACCGTTAATACAAAAGCAAAAACGGTGATGAGCGTAAGTAGCAATTTAGACGTAATTGTTGAGTTCATGATAATTTTATTATTATTGAGAGGATGACAGTGTAAATATAGCGTTAATATGCACTAGTGCAAAAGTTGTAGTCTTTGGAGTGTGACCCTATACATATTATAGGTTTAACAAATGTGATGTGGCACGTCATGATTCCCTATTAATGCTTAAAATATCACTCAAAGGCGTGGGATTTTCCGTTGTATCACCGTGATAAATTGTACTGCTTCATCTGTCTTGCAATGTAAACAAAGCTGTCTAGAAACTTGTTTCGTGAGTCTATATTCCTTAGTATTGCCTCTCTTTTAAAAGCTTGAGAACCAAGATGAAAACAGAATTATACAAAGAGTTTATGTTTGAAGCCGCGCATCGTTTACCTCATGTACCTGCAGGGCATAAGTGCGGCCGTTTACATGGGCACTCTTTTTTAGTTCGTCTGTATGTAGAAGGTGAGGTCGATCCTCATACTGGTTGGGTGATTGATTTTTCTGAAATTAAAGCGATATTTAAACCTATTTATGATCGTTTAGATCACTATTACTTGAATGACATTGAAGGGTTAGAGAACCCAACCAGTGAAGTGCTTGCGAAATGGATTTGGCAACAATTAAAGCCAAGCTTACCACTGCTCAGCAAAGTTGAAATTAAAGAAACCTGCACGGCGGGTTGTATTTATAAAGGCTAATACCAGCAGATAATTCCCAACAATAAACAATAAACAATAAACAATAAACAATAAACAATAAATAACAAGTAGATAGGCACTACTATCGCGCCTATCTACTTACCCAATATAAAGAGCCTAATGACCCCAAATTTGACTTACATATTCAGGATGATCGATATAGGGATTTCGGTTACCTTGAAATTGATAAACGGCGTCATTGCGCTGGCGTTCTTTAGCACTCACAGGATCTTCTTGGTGCCAACGCTTTAGCATCGCCAGAGCCCAAGCTTCAAAAACCACGGTACTAGTACCATCAAGTATGGCATCAGCGTTGTCAGTATTTCCTTGCCAGCTGCCGATACGGTTCTCGTAGCGGGTTGCTATGTAAAAATAGGCGCGCGCTAGATCGCCTTTAAATTCATCAATAGGCTCAAATACGGTGCCATTATAACCTAGCGTATTGCTTGCACTGCCAAGTTTTGAACCATTACTTGAGGTATAAGTGATATGACCAACTTCGCCAAATGGCCAGTTACTGCGTTTTGCATTAACAAAACCATCAGTGGCAAACAAGTGGTGACCGTCGGAATTCATTGGCTCAACGCTGCCCCCAAACCAACTTTTAGGAAATGAGTGTTCCCTATTGTAACAATCGCCTTCTCGTCGATACTGACCACACTGATCGCTGACTTTAGTAAAACTAACACTGTCGTTGTTGTCAGGTTTCTCAGAATAGATATCTAACATTGAACCGTCATTCTCATAGTAGTTATCTATGTCTGCATTTTGTAATAGTGTCCAAATTGCGGAATAACCGCGGCTATTATGATTCTTTATGATGTTGTATAAGGCCGTTTTTAGTTCAAAACCTGTTTTTCCTATCGCGGCTTGATAATAGTCATGGTTAGCGGGAGGTGTTGATTCACCAAGTAATAAGCTGTTTGATTGGTTGTATTGAAATTCTCCACCAGAGGCCAGTATTTCCGAGCCTTTGGCTAAGGAATAAAGACCATTGCCAGAGCCACAGCAAATACCATCACCATAACTGTCATGGATGGTGAATTGATATTCACCATCCGATAAGCATATTTCTTGGCTATAAGATGTGGAGTCTGAGTAATTATTACCCGCATAAATAACCTGTGAGAGGCTGTTTTTTATTTCCCAACTTGTTTCAGAAGCATATTGATCGGTGGTTAAATTCAGAGTCAGGTTGTGAGCGCGACATGTCACATGGCTTGATGGTTGCTCAGCGTTACTATTTTCTGTCTGCGCACTGGTAAGGGGAGAGCAAAGCAGTGCCAGTAGGGTAAGGTATGAAATTTTCGTTGTCATAATTTTCTCATTGGATAGTTAAATCGCAACTAAGATAACCATTTGCTCAGTCAATAAATTAAACCTATATCGCATTTTAATTTGTTATGTATGTGATGTTTCATTATTTATGCAGGAGATCTCACGTTCAGAAGGCTGTGCAAAAAGGTGTTCATAAAAACCTACGCAGTCTGCATATATACAATCTCTTTTCTTACCGCGACTGACACGCTGCCGTTTAGTCAATATCTGTGCGATAAAATTGCCAAAAAAGTTGATCGCTTAATCCTCTCAATGCTCATGAACAATCGTAATCATTCTCTTTCGGTGTGCGTGTTATATTCTTAAGTATCATTGTTTCTGATTGATTTTAATAAAATTATTTATTGTTTGTATGCATTTTTGTTGCACACTTTTTCGCGTGAATTCTCACTTTCAAGACGTCAACCTCATTGGGTTGGAACCCTTATCTCGTTACGGACATAGTGATTCTATCGAAATGAAATTAGGTAACTAATAATGAATCGGTAACCCAGTTGTCTATATCCGGAATCGATTGTTGCTTAACCAGCGCAGATTTCGTGGGTTGCTGCTGCTGAAATTCAGGCACGTCACTATAAACTAAAATGAGCAATCCAATGATGAATAAGAAACCATTAACGCTTCTGGTAGCAGGGCTACTGGGAAGCGCACCCGTTTGGGCGCAAAATGAGCTCACCTTGATCCAGATCGGGGAAAAAATCGTCGAGCGGTTAGAATCGATGAAAGCGACCGCCGAACGTGGAGAAGGGGTGTTTGAACGCAACGGTGAGCGTTGGATCCACTATAAAGGCTTCGATTATCGGCTTAGTTACAAAAATGATCTGCAATTCCCCTTTATACCTTATCAAAGTGGCGATGATACGCCTTATCGCAATGTGATCGATTTTGTCGATCAGAGTTGGGAATTCATGGTGTACGACGGCGGTTTTTATCTGATGAGCCGCGAATTTGGTGTTTACGAATCGGACGAGCAAGGCTGCTTTGTGGAATACATTCCTGCGGCACACGGGTCTAAGCGCGCCGATGGTAGCTACATCTGGCAACGTGATGTCATCTATCGTACCGAAACCTCTGATTGTGGTGCGTTAGTGAAGCCAGAGATTACCTCGTTAACCGTCTCGAGCCTGTCTGATGTCGGTGTGTCATTTGACTGGCTTGGGCAAAATGAAGCCGATAAGACTCAGCTCACCTTAACCAATTTGAGTGATGCGAAGGATGTTCGCCGCTATGATTCGGTTTCTGCGGGCTTTTTTATCGGTGACCTTAAGCCAGGCATATCATATGAGATGGTGTTGAACTCGTGTAATTCAGTGGATTGTGCTGAGCCCAAGGTAGTGCGCTTTACTACTCAAGATGCTCGAGTCGGTTTTGCCGATGAAATCCCAACCCCGAACCATTTGCAAGGCAGTTTAGAGGGTGGGTTGGGCATTACTCAAACCCATACATCAGTCGCGCCGAATAGCAATGAGTTAACTGGTCAAGGTCATTTGGACGTGATCATGAACCGTGAAGCGATGCTGCTGTTTACCCCGCAATAAGGGGAAGAAATTAACCAAGTTCGCGCCGAAGTGTTCCTCGATGGCGAATTAGTTCACAGCGCATTGATGCTACCACCGAGTGCATTAGCAGCCTCGGATCAGCCGGACAATGGTCGTATGAAGGTGGTGTTATCTCATCACGCTTGGTCACTGCAGCTGCAATGGAATTGGATGAAGCCGGAGCTCTCACTGCGCTTGACCGACAACTTAGGCCGTGAAGGTGTGCTCAGCCAAGGAGACATCCAGTTTGGTGGTGCGCCTGAGTTGGTGATTCAAAATATCGACATGGGCATGCTGACTCAACCGCGTAACCGCAATACGATGATTCAAAATCTTCCAACTTTGGCCGCGGATTATTTCCAAAAAATACCCGCGTCTAAATTGGTGATGGCTGACTACACTCCTGCCTATTTTCCTGTTGTCACTATGCCAAATGGTGTGGTGTACACCGATAAGAGTGCGAGTACGGGTGGTTGGCACAGCGGCGATATGCGTGAAGCGATCGGTAAAGCGTTGGTCTCTACAGGTGTTAACAACGCCAACGTCGGCATTGTGAGTAGTGCGGGTTATTCGCAGCAATACAACCGCCGCTACAACCACATTACCGCACACACCAACGTCGGGGTGTATACCAAAGAAGGTACAGATTTAGCTCAAGTTGTGGTTCATGGCGGCAGTGGCGGTGGCGGTAAAGTAACCCTGCAAAATACTACCGGCAATGAATGGTCCCATGAACTGGGCCATAACTATGGGCTTGGCCACTACCCATATATGGCGTCGATTCACGATATGGAATCTGGCTGGGGTTGGGATGCGTTCCAGCAACGCTTTATTGGTAACTTACACTGGAAAGGCGACGTTTACACCCAACAGCAAGGTGACGATATTGTACCGCCGTTTAAAGATGCGTTCCGTTTCCTGCGTGATGCGCAAAATGGCGGTGAACAAGAGTACGTTGGCACCATCAGCCGCTTTACCTTGGAGCATCCGGCTCAGTCACGCAAAGCACAGCGTTGGATGAACAACGGTTTTAACCTTGATAGCAACAGCCCAAGCGGTTATGTGCAGTGGGATCAGAGTACCCAACGTTATGAAGCGGTAGAAACCGATACACCGAAACCGCAGCAAGTGGGCGTACCCGTAGTTACTTTATTGGGGATTTATGATCCGCAGAATGAGAACCCTAGCCAAATCTATCCTCTGATTTACTCGAATTATGGCAACGTGTTTGAGCTGCCACAGCCAGAGCAAGGGGATTATCAGTTGGAAGGTTGGCAAGCGGTGGCGAACCTAACTCAGGCACTGCTCGATAGCGATATTTGGCAAACAATACGCATAGATGGTGAGCAGCAACGTTTGTGTAAGTTTACTTTTCAAGCGGCCAATGGCGATAGATCGCAGTTTGTCGGTGGGATTGAACCCAGTACCGATCGTTGTTCTGTTGGACGCGATGTGACATGGAACATCAACGTGAACATGACTTCTGCACAAGGCGAGTATGAATTGCTTTCCAAGTATGGTCGCGGAATGGTGACCTACACACCGATGGGCGATGTCGGTGAAGTGAGCCTATGTACACTCAATAAGTCTGGAAATGATCACGATGGAGCTGGATTTGTCGTCGGTAATCACTGTGAACAGGTTGCAGGTGTGATGCATAAAAATGGCCAAACGTGGCGCTATGCCATTCGTGGCGATGAAGTGTTGCGTCCTACTTACCAGGTTCAGGGCCAGTGTCAGTTGGATGTTGAATTTGCAGATGAGATCCGCGAACAGGTGCTATTGAGTGCTTCTCGCCACGCTGGCAATGAAAGTAACAAGTTCCACGTTAACTTATCGATGGAGAATGGAGTACCAACTCAAGTGAGTTTGCACTGTTCGGATCGCGGTGGTGAAACAGAACTGACTCGAATGACGCCAGATCAGAACCCGCCGCTGGATAAGCTCAAAGGCCCAATCATCATTGGCCAAGAGTACGGTTACAGCCAAGTGGTCGATATGACACCAACCTTCGCGCAGAATGAAACTCTGTTGAACACGGATTTTGCAACGATCGCTGAGTTTGATGCTTTTGTGGCCGAACACTATGGGCGTGGCGCTCTAAACAATGGCGTGACGAAAGCGGAGCGCCGAGCGGGGGCATTGTATGTCCACCCGAACCCAGAAACGGGCATGCGTGATTACTTTGTAATGCGTATGGTAGATGCTGGCGCATTCCCGGCCGATCAAACCAGTAATCAAGGTTGGAAATACCTAGGTTCGGCAGATCGCTATGTGAACTTTGCTTTCAACCCAATCAAGCTCAATAGAGCGGCTGGTGTGAGCATTGAAGCGCGTGTACAAAGCTACTTTGGTGTATCTCGCTTATTGACATGGGATGAGCGTACCTCAACCACTTTGGATAAGGCGCAAAATGCGGTGTTTGTTGGGCAAATTGATGGTGAAAACCATTACTTTATCCAAAAACGCCCAGGAGAGGGGGAAGCTTTCCCGGTGCTCGGAGAGTCAAACCTAGATTGGGTTTACCTTGGCAGCGACAGCACCATTCAAGCTTACCTTGCGGAATTAAATCGTGATTTAGCAAGCTTTGAACGTTCGTTACTGGAGTGGTATCAACAAGATGCGATGGGCGTGTGGGGCAGTGATGGCCAGCGTGGCCAAGTGAACGATATTTATCAATACGCTTTCCGTGGCGGCTATCATTATTACCGCTTGAAAGTGACTAAGTACGGTTATTTCCCTTACCCAACCGATCCCAATCCAACCAACAGTAGCTGGGAATATCTCGGTCAGTTTTAAGTTCCTCACGGGATCGTGAGGTAAAGTCGTAAAATGCGCCACTCGCTGTTAAGCGAGTGGCGTTAAGTTTTAATGAACGAGGTTTTTAAATAGGTAGGTGCTCGTTAGCAAACGACTTTAATCGCTAAACCACCTTGGGACGTTTCACGATATTTGGCGTTCATATCTTTACCTGTCTCAAGCATGGTTTCGATCACTTTATCAAGCGAAACACGAGGTGCCGATGAGCGGCGTAGCGCCATCCGCGTTGCGTTGATCGCTTTCACTGCAGCAATACCATTGCGCTCGATACAAGGCACTTGTACTTGTCCCGCGACAGGGTCACAGGTTAAGCCCAAGTTATGTTCCATCGCAATTTCAGCGGCCATGCAAACTTGTTCAGGGCTTCCACCCATCAGTTCTGCAAGGCCCGCGGCTGCCATCGAACAGGCAACACCTACTTCACCTTGACAACCCACTTCCGCACCAGAAATAGAAGCGTTACGTTTGTAAAGCCCACCGATAGCGCCAGAGGCGGCAAAGTAACGGATATAGTCTTTTTCAGTAACGGTCTGAATGAATTTATCGTAATAGGCTAACACTGCAGGAATAATACCGCATGCGCCATTAGTAGGTGCTGTCACCACACGCCCACCCGCGGCATTTTCTTCGTTCACTGCAAAAGCGTACATGTTTACCCAGTCAACGACCGCCATTGGATCGTTAGTGGTTTTTTCTGAGGTCATTAACTGTTGACGAAGTGCTGCTGCTCGGCGTGGAACACGAAGAGGCCCTGGTAAGATACCTTCAGTATTCATACCGCGGTCCATACATTCGCGCATGGTTTTCCAAATATTGGCAAAGTAAGTACGAACTTCTTCATCAGAATGCAGTGCTTTTTCGTTAGCCATAACCAGCGTACTGATGGAAAGACCACTCTCTTTGCATTGGTTCATCATCTCGTCAGCGCTAGTGAAGACATAAGGAACTTTAATTGGGTTCTCTTTTTCTTTACCAAAGTTCTCTTCATCAACGATAAAACCACCGCCGATAGAGTAGTAGGTTTTTGAGTAAACGACTTCATCATCGATCCACGCGTGGATCTGCATGCCGTTTTCGTGCAAGGACAAATTCGTTTTGTGGAAATTCATTCCACCTTCTTTAGGAAACGATACGGTATGACAGTGCATACCAACGGGAAGACGCTCGGTTTCTTCAACGCGTGCGATAAAGCCTGGAATAGCATCGATATCCACTTTCTCAGGGGTATTACCAGCAAGACCCATGATGATAGCGATATCTGTGTGGTGACCTTTCCCTGTCAGTGATAATGAACCATAAACGTCCACGGTGATTTTAGTGATGTCGCGCAATTTTCCCATTGAACGTAAATCATCAATAAACTCTTTACCCGCTTTCATTGGTCCCACAGTGTGTGAGCTTGAAGGACCAACACCGATTTTATAGATATCAAATACACTAATCATATCGATTACCTCAAAAGTAAGCCCCCCTAGCTAAGAGGGAGGCTCATTATTATAGTTATGTTCTGTATGCAGTATTCATGACGGTTGATATAACCACCAGATTAAAGAGCGCCGTAGATTACAGAAGTAATAGCAGCAAGACCACAGATAGTTGTGAAAATCTGTACTGGTGCTGAAGTCTTGAACTTCGCCATTGCAGGAACCTTGTGCATTGCAAATACGGGCAGTAGGAACAAGATGCCAGCAATCATCGGTGCGCCCATGGTTTCAATCATGCCTAGGATGCTTGGGTTTACAATCGTTACGATCCAAGTTGTCAACACGATGAAGATCAGTGACATTTTTTCAATCTTGCTTACTGAGCTATTTGAGCGAGATTTAATCAAACCAACTAGGCCTTCATGTGCCCCTAAAAAGTGACCAAAGTAGCTAGAGGTAATCGCTGCAAAGGCAACAAGAGGACCCATGTAAGAGATGATTGGTGATTCATGGATGTTTGCTAGGTAGGAAAGCACAGAAATGTTTTGCTCTTTTGCTAACGCGAGTTGCTCTGGCGACAGAGACAGCACAACAGAGAACACGAAGAACATCACAAAACCCATCAGCATCATGGCCGAGCCACCAGTGATCATATCGGTTTTCTTAACCGCGTTGTCACCATGTTGTAGGCGTTGCTCTTTAGAGAACTGGCTAATGATTGGGCTGTGGTTGAATGAAAACACGATGATAGGAATTGCAAGCCAAACGATGGTTGGCATCGCAGACCAATCAGGTGCAACTTCAATCATAGAGGTGTTCCACTCTGGAATAAGGTAGAAAGAAAGTGCTAATAAAATGAAAACCAATGGATACACCATGGCAGACGTTGCTTTGAGCATCAGCTCCTTACCAAATACTACGCCAGCCGTCATTGCCACAATCAGCGCACCAGAAAGTAACCAACGAGGAATCGATTCCATGCCAACTTGGTTAACAAGGAAGGAATCAACGGTGTTTGTGATACCAACGCCGTAGATAAGAACGATAGGGTAGATGGCGAAAAAGTATGCGAACGTAATAAGGTTTGCGCCAGTTTTACCAAAATGCTCTTCTACTGTGTCAGTAATATCAGAATCAACATTTTTTGAAGAAAGAACAAAGCGAGCTAAGCCTTTATGTGCGAACCA
The DNA here is from genome assembly GCF_963888765.1 of Vibrio sp. B7. Lineage (NCBI taxonomy): Bacteria > Pseudomonadati > Pseudomonadota > Gammaproteobacteria > Vibrionales > Vibrionaceae > Vibrio > Vibrio sp. B7. The sequence continues at coordinate 115,572 of NZ_CAWPKR010000037.1, read as the reverse complement.
AGTCATTGGCGCGGCAATTAGGGCTAACATTACTAATGGCCAAAAACCACCCGCACCAGCTTTAATTGGAAGGAAAAGTACACCGGCACCAACGGCTGTACCAAAAAGTGAAAGACACCAAGTGAAATCTTTATAAGTCCACTTGCTAGAGGATTGTACGGCAGATGCCGACGAAGTTGTTGTGTTCATATTATATTACTCATTTTTGGGAACAGGAAATAAGTCGAGCGCATTTTGCATAATTTTCTCATTCGAAAACTAGATCTAAATCATGTAACGTTCTGGCTTATTGAATGATATGTCAAAAACCCATTTTTGATCACGAAAATGGCGTGCTACATGTGATTAATGTTAATGATTTGGATTAGTAAAAGTTATCAATATAATGCTTCGATTAACATTTATTCATGCCAAACGTTTGCTTTTGGGCGTGATAAGGAAAAATAATCATCCGTGTTATTTAAACTTATGGTTGAATAGTTTGAATATTAATGAGGTTGAATAACTTGTTTTTGCAAAACATGAATGATCTGCGCTGTCATCCCCCAAATAAAATGATGTTGATAAGGGATGGCGAAAACGCGATGTCGTTGATTTTTTACTTGAAATAATTCGCTATAGAGTTTGTTTCGATCAAACAGATGGTGGGCGGGAACTTCAAATATTTCGTCCACTTCATTGGTATCAATAATAGCTTTGTAATTGGGGTTGATAAAAGCAAGAAAGGGCGTCACTACAAATTTACTGACGGTAACCAATTCAGGCAGTTGCCCAAAAATAGTGATGTCGTTTGCTAGAATTCCAATTTCTTCTCTTACTTCACGAAGCGCAGTGATCTGCAGTGAGCCATCGACTTCCTCATATTTCCCGCCAGGAAAACTGATTTGTCCCGGATGATGTTTAAGGTGCGCAGCTCTTTTGGTTAATACCACATTTAAACCATTCTGCCGCTCAACAAAACCAATTAACACTGAAGCCTTGCGTAAGGTTTGAGGAGCAAGGTGTGCCACACGACGGATAGATTCTTCATGATAAGGCACAGGTTGTTGCAACTGAAAGCGCTGGATAAGCCGATCTTTTGTCAAGGGGGTCGCAGTCTGTACGCTGTTTCTCTTCATTTTCGTTACCTACTCGAATTTTGCGTCTATCTCTTTTTAGCCTAGTTCAATAAACCTTGGAAAGGTTAACGAGAATGTTCAAGCACAGGTAAAATGCGGCTCAGTTTATCCAGTGTCTCCTGATATTCAAGCTCACACTGACTATCGGCAACAATACCGCCACCAGCCCAAACGTGCAGTTGTTTCTTCTCTGCCACCAAAGTTCGGATAGCAATACTGCTGTCCATTGTCCCGTGGCGGCTAATATAGCCGATGCTGCCACAGTAAGCGCTACGGCGGTGAGGCTCTAACTCCTCAATAATTTCCATTGCACGTACTTTTGGTGCGCCAGTAATTGAGCCTCCGGGGAAGCTGGCTCTTAATAGATCGGCCGCGCAATAGGCAGAATCAAGTTCTGCGCGAATGGTACTTACAAGGTGATGCACGGCAGGAAAACTTTCAATATCGAACAGCTTAGGCACATGTACAGACCCCGGTTTTGCCACACGGCCAACATCGTTTCGTAATAGGTCAACGATCATCAAGTTTTCTGCTTGATCTTTTTCTGCGCAAGCAAGGTCTGCCGCGTTAGCGGCGTCAATGCTGGGGTTATCGCTTCTTGGTCGGGTGCCTTTTATCGGCTTAGTTTCGATGATGTTGTGTTTGACCTGCATAAAACGTTCGGGAGAGACACTCAAAATCGCTGACTCTTCTAAGCGAATAAAAGCCGAAAATGGTGCGCAATTAAACGCTTCCAGTTTTTGATAAGCTTGCCATTCACTGCCTTCATAATGGGCTTGAAAACGCTGTGCAAGGTTGATTTGATAACAATCACCACTGAGCAAATAGCGCTGGATTTGCTCAAATTTCCGTTGGTAGCTCTCTTTACTCATGTTGGATTGCCAATCAGAGCGTAATACAAAATCGTCGTTATTTTTTGAACTCTGAGCATTGAGCCATTGCCATGCTTCATCAATATGATTGCCCACCACGTAGGCGGCTTGGTGCAAATGATCAACGACCACAGCCCATTGATAGAGACCAATCGCCATATCAGGTGTGGATAGATCGTGCTCAGCGAGCGTTGGAATTCGTTCTATCTGCCGCCCTAAGTCATAGGCAAAATAACCGAGTGCACCGCCCACGAAAGGAAGGTCTACATCGCTTTGAACATCGGGCAAATACTGCTGCTGCAACTGTTTGAGCAGTTGGAATGGGTCGACCTGAGAGTCATAACGAGACTGCGGTTCGCATACCGTCGTTTTATCCCCTTGTGTCACTAAGGTGACCAGTGGTTCAGCGACTAAAATATCAAAACGGCTATCTATATGCGTCTTAGAGGCGGAGCGCAACAGCATAGCCCACGGGCAGTCTTCGATTTTAGAAAACAATTGGTGGGCGAGATCGACATGGTAAGTCAGTGCGTTAACTTGGATATGATTGAATTCGTTGTTGTTCATTTGCGTAATTTGTGACAAAGAGACCGATCACTGCATGGCGTGTTGAGTAAAGCAAGAGTATCATAAAATGCAAATTAAAAGCTGCTACTTGATTGAATCACATCAATAAGTTGATTTTTTGCTGAGAAGCTTACCGCTTATTGAATGAGGAACACGCAACAGTCAAGGGAAGCATAACAATAACGAGGCACGCAATGACGGTAATTCGCAAGCAGGATGTGATCAGCAGTGTCGCTGACGCTCTTCAATATATCTCTTACTACCACCCTCTGGACTTCATTCAAGCACTAGAAAAGGCTTATCATCGAGAAGAGAGTCAAGCTGCGAAAGATGCGATCGCACAAATTCTCATTAACTCGCGCATGTCAGCAGAAGGGCATCGACCCATTTGCCAAGATACCGGCATCGTAACCTGTTTTGTCAACATTGGTATGAATGTGCAATGGGAGTCTGATCTCACGGTGCAAGAAATGATTGATGAAGGAGTTCGTCAAGCGTACACCAATCCAGATAACCCATTGCGCGCTTCTATATTAATGGATCCTGCTGGTAAGCGTATTAATACTAAAGACAATACGCCTGCTGTCGTTCATATCAATATGGTGCCAGGAAATAAAGTCGACATTCAAATCGCAGCCAAAGGCGGCGGCAGTGAGAACAAAACCAAGATGGTAATGCTCAATCCTTCCGATGACATTGCTGAATGGGTAGAAAAAACCGTACCCTTGATGGGGGCGGGTTGGTGCCCTCCGGGTATGCTCGGCATTGGTATTGGCGGCACCGCGGAAAAGGCGGCTGTGCTTGCTAAAGAATCACTGATGGAGCATATCGATATTCAAGAACTGATTGATCGTGGTCCACAAAATGCGGAAGAAGAACTGCGTTTAGATATTTTTAACCGCGTGAATCGTTTAGGCATTGGTGCGCAAGGGCTTGGTGGCTTAACCACCGTTGTGGATGTAAAAATCAAAACAGCGCCGACTCACGCCGCGTCTAAACCTGTTTGTATGATCCCTAACTGCGCGGCGACCCGCCATGTTCACTTTACGCTAGACGGCACGGGCCCTGCTGAACTTACACCACCAAAGCTAGAAGATTGGCCAAAAATTGTGTGGGACGCAGGAGCAAGCGCGCGCCGCGTCAACCTTGATGCGGTCACTAAAGAAGAGGTTCAAGAGTGGAAAACCGGTGAAACACTGCTTCTTTCCGGTAAGATTTTAACGGGCCGCGATGCCGCACATAAACGACTCCAAGCAATGTTGCAAAATGGCGAAGGGCTGCCTAAAGGTGTCGATCTTAAAGGTAAATTTATCTATTACGTTGGCCCCGTTGATGCGGTGGGTGATGAAGTTGTTGGTCCAGCAGGCCCGACCACATCGACTCGCATGGACAAATTTACCGACATGATGCTTGATGAAACGGGCATTATGGGGATGATAGGCAAAGCAGAGCGTGGCCCTGCGACGGTGGAGTCAATCAAAAACCACAAAGCGGTCTACTTGATGGCGGTGGGTGGCGCGGCTTACTTAGTGGCGAAAGCGATTAAGAAAGCACGCGTGGTGGCATTCGAAGATTTAGGTATGGAAGCCATTTATGAATTCGAAGTTGAAGACATGCCAGTCACGGTTGCGGTGGACTCGCGTGGCGCGAATGCTCACCAAATAGGCCCGGACACATGGAAAGTGAAGATTGCCGAAGCTCAAAAGAAAGCTTAATCTGATCTCATCGCGTTCTCACGATAACTGCAGCTTAGGCTGCAGTTATCGTCTATAAATCAGTAGATAATTGAAATGCTCATTTGCAAAACTAGGAGGGTAGATGCCTCGTTTTATTAAAATATTACAAATTATTATCGCTATTGTGGTTGGGGTTTTCCTCGGCTATGACCTTATTCTACATGGCATCAGCATCTTCGATGATAAGTACGTCACAATCACCTGCGTTTTATGGGTGATGCTTGAGGCTGCATTGTTTGTGATTTATAAATTAATAGAAGATGATTGAGCCGATGTGAGCGGCTCAACACAGAACAGCGAATTTTTTGGCCAAAAAAGCCTAAGCCTCTGATTCTCGTCAGGGGCTTTTTGTTCATCTCTGATTAAGATGAATACACATAAAATAGCGTCATCAAATGAAGTGGAGTGAGTGAATGAAGCACATTCGTCGAGAAATGACTGATTTAATTAACCGTGGATTAGATTCGCACGTTCGAATTGCTGTCACGGGGTTATCGCGAGCGGGGAAAACGGCTTTTATTACCTCCTTAGTGAACCAATTACTGCACACCTCTACCCATGATAATTTACCGCTATTTTCCGCAACGCGTGACCGACGCATTGTGGGTGCAAAACGTGTCCCTCAAACTAACTTAATGGTTCCACGCTTTGCTTACGATGAAGCGATGTCACAGTTACACAGCGAACCGCCACATTGGCCTGTGCCCACTCGTGACGTCAGCGAAATTCGCCTAGCGATCAAATACAAACCTAAAAAGCGCAGTAAAAAATTATTTGGTCACACGGCCACACTTTATCTCGATATTATCGACTATCCGGGTGAATGGCTGTTGGATCTGCCTCTGCTCGACATGACCTATGAACAGTGGTCAGAACAGCAGTTTTCAGCGCTAAGTGAGCTACGTTCCTCATTAGCCGAGCCGTGGCTTGAAGGGTTAGCTAAACTTGATGTAACACAAGACGCCAATGAGCAAAAGCTTGCTTCACTGTCGATGCTGTTTACGGAGTATTTGCACGCGTGTAAAAATGCCGGTTTGCATTGGGTGCAACCGGGGCGTTTTGTGTTGCCGGGAGAGCTAGAAGGTGCGCCTGTTCTGCAATTTTTCCCATGCCGTAATCCGTACGGTGAAGACAAGCCTGCTCCCAATAGTAATTACAGCATGTTAAAAGCACGCTATGAAGAATACCAAAACAAGGTTGTGAAAGCTTTTTACAAAAATTATTTTGCCACGTTTGATCGGCAGATTGTGTTAGTCGATTGCTTATCTCCACTCAATGACGGCTACGACTCCTTTTTGGATATGCGTCGTGCGCTTGAACAGATTATGCATAGCTTTCGTTATGGTCGTAATGGTTTACTCAAGCGTCTGTTTGCACCCAAGATAGACAAAGTGCTGTTTGCCGCAACCAAAGCAGATCATGTCACCCCTGAACAACACCCGCATTTGGTGTCGTTACTGCAGCAGATGGTCCATCCTGCTTGGCAAAGCGCCGCCTATGAAAATATTGAGATGAGTTGCATCAGTATGGCATCGATACAGGCCACACAAGCGGGTTTTATTGATAGCGGTGAGCGCACCATTCCAGCCTTACAAGGTGTGACTCTCGATGGCGAAACTTTGACCATTTTTCCCGGCGATGTGCCGAAAAAGTTACCTAACAAAGAGTATTGGCACCATCAAGGGTTTGAATTCACCAGTTTTAAACCAAGAGCATTTAGCTGTGATGAACCTTGCCCTCATATCCGTTTAGATAAAGCGTTGGAATATTTAATTGGAGATAAGCTGAAATGAGTGATTTAAAAACCAAGCAAATCTTTAATCAAAGATTAGAACCACAACAGAAGAGTACGCCAGAGCTTACGGCTCAACAGCAATTTCAAAATAATGAAGCCTTCATTCCAATGCCGATCAGCAATGAAGAGAGTGCTGCGGAAAAAGAGTTGGAGCAAATCATTCGTCCACCACAAGGTCGGAAATGGCGAGCTGCGGCATTAGTTATAAGCTTTGCAGGTTTAATCGGTTGGCAAGCTATCGATTCAGTTATCACGGCGATTCAATCAGCGGACTGGTTAGCATTAGGCTGGGCGGGATTTATTGCTGGTTTGGCATCGTTAGGCTTAAGTACCTTAATCAAAGAGTTGTGGAAGTTACGAGCACTTCGCCATCATTTTAGTATTCAAGAGCAAAGCGAACAGCTTATGCAAACCGACAGCGTTGGTCATGGGCTCGCGTTCTGCCAAGCTCTAGCTAAACAAAGTGGCATAAAAACCGAAAGCCCAGCCTATGATCGATGGTTAAACAGCGTCAATGCTTCACACAGCGATGCTGAAATACTCGATATGTACGATGCTATGGTGGTGAGTGAACAAGATAAACAAGCAACCAAAATCGTCTCACAATATTCAACAGAAGCGGCAGCACTAGTGGCAATTAGCCCTTTAGCCATCGCAGATATGTTGTTAGTGGCATGGCGTAATTTCACTATGATTGATCAACTGGCAAAACTGTATGGAGTGCCATTGGGTTACTGGTCTCGTCTCTCTTTATTTAAGTCAGTATTGGTTAATATGGCAGCGGCAGGTGCCAGCGAACTCGCCATCGATGCCAGCATGGATCTCCTTTCTATGGATTTAGCCGGAAAAGTATCCGCGCGGGCAGGGCAAGGTTTAGGAGTGGGAATATTGACCGCTCGTCTTGGTTTGAAAGCCATGGCACTGCTCAGGCCGATGACATGGCAGCCAGACAGAAAAGTAAAATTAGGGGCGATTCGCAAACAGATCGTCGCAAGAATCGCCGCGCTTACGGTGAAATAAGCAACATTTATCAAATAATATGCCCGAATGTGAACCTCAAAACATGAGATAACTTGACGCCATACAAGGCTTGATAGAAACTACTGTCAACTTTTCCTGACACTTTTTATTAGGATTTTTAAGTGCGTCTTGAAGTCTCTTGTGAAGATAGACTCGGCCTAACCCGAGAACTGCTCGATATTCTTGCATCGAGAAACATTGATTTGCGTGGGATTGAAATCGATGTCATCGGCATTATTTACCTCAACTGCCCTGACATTGATTTTGAAACATTCAGTGAATTGATGGCTGAAATTCGCCGAATTTCTGGCGTAAAAGATGTTCGGAAAATTCAATTCATGCCCATGGAGCGGCATAATACCGAGTTAATTTCATTACTCAACAACGTGCCTGATGCTGTGCTGGCGATTGATCTGAAAGGGTTTGTTGATATGGCAAACTATTCAGCATTATCGCTGTTTAACAAAACAGAGAAAGAGGTGATAGGGCAGCCCATTTCGGCATTATTACCTTTCTTTAACCTATCACGCTGGCTTGAAGGCAACAAAGCACGACAACGTGAGGAGATCGTGCACGATGGTCTCGATTATCTGATGGAGATGATGCCTGTTTATATTACGGGTGAGTCGAAAGAATCCACCTTGGCGAGTACCATGATGATGATTCGTTCTAAAAGCCCTAGCGGCGCCGTCGATGATGCTTTGCCCTTACACAATAACCTTGGTTTTGAACATTTTGTCGGAGTTTCTAACCGCCATAAAGCGCTCATTAGCCAAGCTAAGAAGCTGTCAATGCTTGATCAACCTTTGCTTATAGAAGGCGAAACCGGAACGGGTAAAGAGATGTTGGCCAAGGCTTGCCATAACCGCTCTCACCGTGCCTCCTTTCCTTTCTTAGTTCTGAGTTGTGCTTCAATGCCGGATGATGTTGCGGAAACGGAGTTGTTTGGTCATGCGCCAGGGTCATTTAATCATCAACAAGGCCATAAAGGTATTTTTGAACAGGCGAATGGTGGCACTGTTTTTCTCGATGAAATCGGGGAGATGAGCCCTCATTTACAAATTAAACTACTGCGCTTCTTGCAAGATGGTACATTCCGCCGCGTTGGTGAGGAGCATGAAGTTCATGTTAATGTTCGTGTGATTGCCTCGACGCGTCACAAGTTGGCAGATTTAGCCGAATCAGGCGCATTTCGTGAAGATCTTTTTTATCGTCTGAATGTGTTAACTCTCCGTATTCCTACTTTGCGTGAGCGGTCTAACGACATTCAGCCATTGCTTGAACTGTTCGTGGCGAAACACATTAAGAAAATGGGTATGGCCAAACCACTACTAGCGGAAGATTTGGCGGATCAGCTCTCTCATTACCAATGGCCAGGCAACGTACGACAGTTGGACAACATGGTGCTCAGGGCGCTAACGGAGATGTCTGATAATCAGTTAACCGTGGATCTCTTCCATCTGCCGCAGCTTGAAACCGTTCATACTGGCAATACTCATGTCAATCTTGATGGCTCATTAGATGACATCATGAAAGAGTATGAATCTCAAATTTTGGAACGTTTATATCAGTCTTTCCCTTCAAGCCGTAAGTTGGCTAAGCGTTTAAACGTATCACACACCTCTATCGCCAATAAGCTACGCGACTACGGAATTAGGAAAAATTGATGCAGTCATGCAGCACCTTGTCCCAAGTGTATGAAGTGGACAATGATATTTTAGTGCGAACCGCAAAACTTGAAGATGCGGAGATGATCGCCGCCTATTTTACGAGTAATCGTGAACATTTACGGCCTTGGGAACCTAAGCGAGAAGCGGCGTTTTTTGAGGCTCACGGGTGGGCACAGCGGCTGATTAAACTTGGTGAGCTGCATAAAATGCAATTAGGCTATTATTTGCTCATCATCGATATTAACAGTGGTGACATGCTTGGCACCATTTCGTTTAGTAACCTCTCACGCTTTCCATTTTATGCTTGTAATCTCGGCTATTCGTTAGCGAAGAATGCACAAGGTAAAGGCATCATGGGCCGTGCATTAAAAATGGCGTGCCACTACATGTTTAAGGTACAAAACCTACACCGTATCATGGCTAGTTATATGCCAATCAACAAACGCAGTGAAGCGGTGTTGATGAAAATGGGCTTTCAGGCCGAAGGTCACGCTAAAAATTATTTGCTCATTGATGGCCAATGGGAAGATCACAACCTAACAGCATTGGTTAATGCTGATTGGCGTCCAAGCTAATGGGTTATCGTTTTAAAAGTAAAGCGGCTATATTCACAAGTCAGCTAAAACATTAAGGAAATTCAATGTCGTATTTGCCTTTGGATCAATACCAAAGAAAATGGATTTTCACTCACCAATCAATGCCAGTTCCTGAGCAAGATCTGGTGCATATTAAACCCATGTCTCAAGCCAGAGCGGCTCAGTTTTGGCTGGAAAATATCAGTGCTCAAAGCCCAGATTCAGAGAGGTTAAGTTCTCAAGATTGGCCTTGTAAAGCAGGCAGTTGGATTAATGAAATCAGTTGGATGAAAGAATGGGAAAGTGACGATGAATCATTACCCGTTGATATTTTGGCCCATATTGATTGGCAAAATGACGTGACCGTTTATTTTTGTTATGAAAAGTACAATATTATCGAAACCCAATGGTCGGTATTTAAAAAATACTGGAAAAATTTCTTATTTTACGATGATGGACCAATCTTATTGGGGCGTCGCCGTGCTCAAGCGTTATGGTTTGGTTCAAATGGCAAAGTCAAATTGGGTAATAGAAAGTAACGAATAAACGAATAAAGAGCAGCTCAGGCTGCTTTTTATTCGTTCTACAGTACTCGAGAGTTATTTAATTGATACAAACTTTATAACATCACGCTATCCATTCTTTCCTATACTGATCATAAGAGATGTTCGGGAGGGCGCATGGACGATAAAATTCTCCAATCTGTTGTTGAAATTACGGGGCAGAAAAATGCGGTGTCATTGGGTTATTGTGTCATCAGCGCTCTAGTCGAGATGTTGCCTCTGAAATCGGCCTGCTTAGAACATTATATTGGACCTCACTCCTATGTCATTGCAAAAGCTACTATCTGTAGCCGTATACCTGGAAAATTTGAGATTAACTGGGAATATGAGGGCGAGACGGCTCCAAGTTATGAACATAACCATTCTGATATCGAGCCCAAAATAGAAGATTTAGGTACAAACGGATACCATTGCATTTACCCTATTGCGATCAACGATAGTTTTTCTGCTAGGTTGTCTCTGATTCTAAAAGTTCCGCCCAAACAATATCGAATGCTTATTGAAGGCTTTGTTAAAATTTACCAAAATTACGTTTTATTATTGCATGAAAATGAGCGTGACAAACTGACAGGGTTGTTGAATCGAAGGACGTTAGAGGATAGGTTGCGCCTTAGCTTTGATGTGCTTCCTGAAACGGCGACAGTAGGCTCAGTGATGCCTTGGGTTGCCATCATTGATCTCGACCATTTTAAACGGATCAATGATAATTTTGGCCATCTGATTGGCGATGAAGTTTTGCTCTTGGTGGCTCAGCAAATGCAGAATTTTTTTCTTAATCAAGAACAACTGTTTCGGTTTGGAGGAGAAGAGTTCGTCATTATTTTTCCTGCCAGTGAGTATGAGGTCGTGCTAAACAGAACCGAGAGGTTTAGACAGCACATAGAGCAGTTTCGTTTTCCTCAGGTTCAACATATCACGCTTAGCATTGGTATCTGCTCTATCTCGCCAAGAGAATATCTCTCAACGATTCTAGATAGAGCAGACAAAGCACTCTACTTCGCCAAAAACCACAGCCGCAATCAAGTACAATGTTATGAAGACTTGTTGCGTAGCGGTGTATTCATTGAAAACGAAGAGGGGGACAGTAGTGCCGAACTATTTTGAACGGTTCACCTTATTTCTTCGCCGATAGCGTGCTACCCATTGAGGCAGTGATGATCATCGTAATGGCGATCCATTGCGTTAAGCTTAATTGTTCTTGAAGAATAATTAATCCAGCTAATGCGGCGATGGCGGGCTCTAAGCTCATTAACACACTAAAGTGTTGTGTAGACAAACGCTTTAAAGCCGACATTTCTAGGCAATAAGGTACGGCGCTTGAAAGAATCGCGACAGATAACGCCATAGGCAGTATTGACCACGTAAAAATAGACGCCTCTGATAATACAACGCCGATTGGAAACGCAAACAGGGCCGCAATCGTCATTCCTATCGCAACGGTTGCGCCTCCAGAACCGACACTCCCCGCCCTTTGACCAAACCATATGTAGGCTGCCCAGCATCCGCCGGCCGCTAAAGCCAGTGCAACGCCAATCGGATCAAGTGCATCGACACCCGTTAGATCGGGCAATAAAAAAACAATGCCCAGAATAGCAAGCGCAACCCAAATCAGATCTTTTTTGCGTTTAGATGAGAGAAATGCAATGAGTAATGGCCCAGAAAACTCCAACGCAACCCCAATACCAAGAGGAATTCGTTCAATAGCAAAATAGAACATCAGTTGCATTCCACCTAGGCTTGCTCCGTAAATGATCATTGAGCGCCATTGTGAAAGAGAAAGTCGTAACTGCCATGGGCGAAAAATCATTAACAGTATTAATGCAGAGAGACCAACGCGCAGTGCAATTGTTCCACCTGGGCCAACAATAGGAAATAACTGCTTGGCTAGTGACGCGCCAGATTGAATGGTGGTCATGGCCAAAAGTAGAGTTAACACAGCCAAGAATATAGGGGATTTAATCGGTCGCATGCGCATCCATATGAAATAAAAGGAACGGGCCGATTATGCCTGAAAAATAAAGGGGTTAATAGGAACAACGAGCGGTGAATTAAAAGGGTATACCGTGAGTGCAAAACACTCACGGACCAAAAGATAAATAAGTGGGCTTGGCTTAGTGGATGTAGAAACGAGGGTTTGCCGTTCCCCAAATCGTATACAGTTCAGGGAATATGAGCTCTGCATTTTCTTCCAGCTCACTGACAGTGATTCGGCCTTGTTTTTGCGCGCCAAACAAGGTGACTTCCTGATTAGGAAGGACGCCTTTCACATCGGTTACGTCAACCAATGTGGTGTTCATTGAGGTTACTCCAACCACCTTTGCTCGTTGACCGTTAATCAATACGTCACTGCGATTGCCCATTTTTCTTGGGTAACCATCTGAATAGCCAACAGGCAGGTTCGCCAAAACACTCTCTTTGGTTACGCGGTATGTACTGTCATAGCCAACGGTGCTTCCTTTAGGAAGATGATGCAATGACGCAATACGTGTTTTGAATGAGACGATTGACGGATATTCCGGGTTAGTTGGTAAGTCGCCATATAGGACGCCGCCAGGACGTACCATATCAAGTTGTGCTTCCGGTACATTGAGAGCAGTGTAGGAGTTGGCAACATGCAAAATCAGTTCATCGCGTTTTAGGTTTGCTTGCTGAATCAACCAAGCTGAATTGGTATTAAAACTGGCCAACTTGCTGCGGATTTCGTCTGGGTTGTAATTGGGGAAATGCGTCATTATCCCAACAATTTGTATGCCACTTTGAGTAGCAATCGCAATCGATTCTTGTTTTCCTGCATCGGTTGACATATCGATACCATTGCGTCCCATACCGCCATCATTTAATGCCAAATGTACTCTTATCGTTTTACCTTTTTGCTGGCTTAGCTGAGCGAGTTGCTCAGCTTGTATTTTACTACCGATTAGCTCTTCGATATCTAACTCGACACTTTGTGCGATTTCATCAATGCTCGCAGAGCGAACACGCATCAACTGGCCTTTAAACCCGCTCTCACGTACGGCTCTAGCCTCTGCATTACTGGTAATTGCGATACAAGGGATCCCTTGCGCGAGAATAGTTGGCATTAAACCGCGAATACCGTTGCCGTAAGCATCAGCCTTCATCACGGCGCAAATTTTAGTTTGGCTGTTGATGTGGCTCTTAAACTGCTCAATATTTTGTTTGAATTGGCCAAGATCGATCTCAAGCCAAGTATTGGATTGCTGAATTTCTTGTATAGAAGGCTCACTGACGTTAAGGCTTAAAGGTGCAGAAGTCGCTGAAAAAGAGGGTAAAGCCATGGCAATTGACAGTGTAAGAAAAGAGGCTTTGAAATTCATTCTATCTCCTAGGTAAGTAAAAACAAGAAAGCCCCGTTAGGGGCTGACTCTATTTTAGTTAAGTTTGAAACGCCCCATTGCGTCTTGCAATGTGACCGATAATTGACTGAGTTCGTGGCAAGCTTGCGCCGTTTGTTCTGAACCCTGCGCGACTTCTTGTGAAGCCGTATGGATATTTTCAATGTTGCGGCTTAGTTCATCGGCAACGGAATCTTGTTCACTACAAGCACTGGCGATTTGTGTTCCCATATCCGCAATTTGAGCTACTGAGTTTTCAATTGAAACCATCAATTGCTGCGAGTGGGTTCCTTGAACGACGCAAGAGTCAATGCTGACGCGCGAACGTTCGGTTGCTTCTTTTGCTTCGCCTGCCATGGTTTGTAATTTTTCAATAATGGTTGTGATTTCGCCAGTTGAAGCTTGAGTTCTTCCCGCAAGGGTGCGCACTTCATCGGCAACAACAGCAAAGCCTCGGCCAGATTCACCAGCGCGGGCTGCTTCAATCGCAGCGTTCAGTGCCAATAGGTTTGTTTGCTCAGCGATGTTACGAATAACGTCAAGTACCACGTTAATTTGTGTGGATTGTTGTTCTAAATTTGCAACGGTTTCGCCAGCCTGACCAATAATTGTAGCCACTTGTTGAATGGAGCTCACCATCGCGGCATTGTCTGTCGCACCCTCTTTGGCTTTAGTGTTGGCACTACTTGCTTGTGATGCTGAGTCTTCCGTGTTGCGTGCTACATCGGCCACTGCGGCTTTCATTTGCGTCATCGCTGTTGCGACTTGTGTGATCTGATATTGCTGCTCTTTCATACCTTGAGCTGAGATATTGGAGATTTGACTCATCTCTTCCACAGCACTACTCAGTTGTGTTACAGCGGAGATGATCTCCTCGATCAGTTGACGTAAATTGTTCTGCATCTTTTGTGAGGCATCGGCAAGTTCACCTAATTCGTCATTGCCAATAGCATTACGATCGATCTGTTTTGCTAAGTTACCTTCTGCAATCGCGTTTGCTTGGTCAACAACTAATCGTAAAGGTCCACAAATTATGCGAGTCAAGAAGAGGGTGATAATGACCATGACGACGATAATGGAAACATTACTGATACTTGATGAAGTGTTCAGTGTGTCAACTGCTTTAAGAATATAGCTTTTGTTGCCATCCATTGCTTTTTGCAAGATACCAATCAGCGTTTTTATGTCGGCTTCAATATGACGAAAATTATCGAGAGATTGGTTTAGCAGTTTATGCGCACTATTTTTGTCATTGTTCGCTAAAGCCTGATTAAACTGAGTCATGATCGTTGTGTAACTATCCCAATTAGCCATCAAACTCTTGAATGTTTGCTCCTCTTCTCCTGGCCAAACACTTTTTCCATACTGTTTTAAACCTGCATCAACCTCTTGTTGTAATTGACGGCTAGTCACTAGGCGTTGTTTCACTTCGTTTATATCATCGGTGAGCAAGGAAGCAAACTGCGTACGACGCCAATAGGAAAGTTTATCTCCCATAGAATCTACGTGTTGTAGTGCAGGCAGTGTATCGTCGGCAAAATTCACCAACTGACTTTTGACTTCTTGGAGTTCGCTATATAAAAACCAAGCGAAGAGGATGTTGATTAAAGCGATGAGGCTAAATGAGCCTGCAATTTTCTGTCTGATGGATAGATTTTTTAAAAACATGAATGAGTTACCTTTGATTGTTTTTGTCAAAAGTCGCTTGAGCGAACAACATCCATTTACCGACAATGTGATCTACATCCTAATTGGTCGCGGATATTATCATGTTATCTATAAATTGACGATACCTATACTATTAAAGTAGCAGATGTTTGATTGTGCAAAGATAAAACGATTGATTAATTTTAATGATGTGAGGGTGGTTGATTATTGGTTTAACACCTAAGAGTGGTGAGAGGATTTGCAAGCGACCCCTCATTCTGAGTATTTGCCTTAGTGGTAATCGTTGTTCATTGATCTAACACCAAACTTTTTGCTGAGTAACTGTAACATAATGGCAACGTTGTTCGAGATTCAAGTACACCTCTAATTATCGTTTCTATGAGTACTCAGGAAGAGTTTATATGGTGCGTCCTTACTTAAAATTTATCATCCCTATTTTAGTTCCATTACTTATTTTATTGTTGCCTATGACCGCTTTCCCTTTTGAAGGGATGACTGTAATACAGCAGCGAGTGATTGCCATCTTTTTGCTCGCCGCTCTTTGTTGGGTATTTGAACCGATCCCAATCTATGCCACATCGGTAGTCGTGATCGTGCTAGAGCTCCTAATGGTATCGGATAAAGGTATCTGGTTTATGAGGCTTGCTGAGGGAGAAGCTCATTTTGGTGGCTTGCTAAAACATACTGATATCATGGCGACGTTTGCCAGCCCAATTATTATGTTGTTTTTGGGTGGCTTTTTCTTAGCCATGGCCGCCACTAAGTATCGCTTGGATGTCAACCTTGCCCGAGTGCTGCTCAAACCATTTGGCCAGAACCCCAAGTATGTCATGTTAGGCTTAATGTTAATTACTGGCATCTTCTCGATGTTTATGTCCAATACCGCAACAACAGCGATGATGCTTTCCATCTTAACGCCTGTCATCGCAGTGTTTGGCCCAAAAGATCCAGGGCGAATTGCTTTTGCTTTGTGTATTCCGGTCGCCGCTAATATTGGCGGTATAGGTACGCCAATAGGTACTCCTCCCAATGCGATCGCATTGAAATATCTGGTCGGTGAAAATTTAATTACCTTTGGTGAATGGATGGCCTTTGGGGTGCCGTTTGTGATCATAATGATGGCACTCGCATGGGTATTGATTAGCGCCATGTTTAAAGCAGAGCAACAAAAAATTGAATTGACCATTAAAGGTAAATTTTTAAAAACACCAAAAGCCATTATTGTGTATGTCACATTTGCTCTGACCATTCTTCTTTGGTTGATGGGCTCAACCCATGGTATGAACTCTTATACTGTTGCACTGATACCCGTGGCTGTTTTTTCTCTTACTGGCATCATCAACAAAGAAGATCTAAAGAAAATTTCTTGGGATGTGCTGTGGTTAGTGTCTGGTGGTATTGCGCTAGGACTTGCATTAGACAAAACGGGGTTAGCGCAACTAGTGGTGAACAGCATTCCTTTTGCACAGTATTCACCTTACGTTGTTTTATTTGGTGCGGCATTTTTGTGTCTCATTATGGCCAATTTTATGTCACATACCGCTACCGCGAACTTATTAATGCCGATTATGGCCGCGCTTGGTGCTTCAATGACTTCGCTTACTCCATTAGGTGGAGAAATCACGTTGATTCTCGTGGTTACCTTTGCTGCATCACTTGGTATGTCATTACCTATCAGTACACCACCTAATGCGTTGGCGCATGCTACCGGGCACGTTCAAAGTAACCAAATGGCTAAAGTAGGGGTTGTCCTCGGTGTGATTGGGGTGCTGCTCAGTTTTGTTATGGTTTGGTTACTTCATGCGGTTGGTCATATCGGTTAGGTAGCATTATGTCGGATAAAAGACTTGTTGCACTCATTGATCGTTATTTTCGCCATCCTGAACGGATGGTGAAACTGCCTTCGGGAAGAATTGTCATTGAGCAAGAAGGTTATAATGATCGACTCTATTTCGTATGGTCGGGAGAATTGAGTGGCTATTACAATGAAAAAGGCGATAAACCGATAAAAGTTTTTTCAGCCGGTGCTGGTGCTTTTATTGGCGTGCACAGTTTTTTTTCTGGTGAATGGATAGCTTCTTCAACAGTGGTGGCTGAATCTACGGTAGAGCTTGCCTGGATCGACCGAACTACGGCTGTTTTAGAAGAAGATCAATATGGACCTTTAACCGCCCAGTTTACCCCCGTTATTGTGAATGAATTATCCCGCCGTCAACGACGCGCAACTCAAGAATCAGTGGCAAAAGAAAAAGCATTAGAAAGGTTATATTCGGCTGAGCAAATGACGACCTTGGGCCAGTTAGCGGCGGGCATTGCCCATGAATTGAACAATGCCATCGGGGTAGTGAGTAGCAAATCTGAGCGATTAGAAGTACTGTTTATGGAGCTGCTCGAAGAGGTTCATCCTGAAGCGAGCCTCTTTTTCGATTTTGGCTTGATATATGGTCAGAAAGTATCGTCAAACGAAGCTAGAAGGCGAGGTGCTCTTTTCGAAAAGCAATACGCCCTGCCTAAAAATGTGGCAAGAGATTTAGCAAAAGCGGTTCCAGAAGACTACTTATCTTCGCACTGGCTGAAAAATCCACATTTAGCTATCCGTTATTGGCAAATGGGCCGTGACTTGCATGATTTACGTTTGGCCTCTAAACATACTGTTGGCATTGTTAAATCAGTAAAACAACTGGGCCGAACTGAAATTACTCAAGATGAAGAGTTCGATATTAACGATACGATCAATCGAGCATTGTCACTATTACAGAGTGATTTACGACGTGTCAGTGTCCGTATTAGGCCAGCTGCATTACCCTTATTTAAAGGATCTCAGACAGAGCTGGTACAAATTTGGGTAAACATCATCAAAAATGCCTGTGATGCGATGGCTAACATAGCAGAGCCAATGATAGAGATACAAACCAAATTAAGTAAACAACGTATATTGGTAACCATTGCTAATAACGGTCCTGAAATTAACGAAGCCACTAGACGGAAAATATTCCAACCAAGCTTCACCACCAAAAAAGGAGGGTTGTCGTTTGGTTTGGGACTAGGGTTATCAATAGTGAAACGCATTGTTTCTGGGTATGGTGGAAATGTCGTACTCAAAAGTGACAATGAAAGAACAATATTTAGAATTAAATTACCCACGGAGAGCGATTATGGAGAAGCTTAATATCATTTGTGTCGATGATCAAAGGGAAGTATTAAGTGCGATACTGCAAGATCTTCAACCACTCACTTCTTGGTTGAATATTGAAGATTGTGAATCGGCTTATGAAGTATTGGATCTAATGGATGAGTTTGACGAACAAGGTGAGCATATTGCGCTGCTGATGTCAGATCATGTGATGCCAGGAAAGACAGGAGTCGAATTATTAACCGAGGTCGCAGCAGATTCCAGATTTAAGAAAACAAAGAAAATTCTGTTAACAGGGCAAGCAACACACACAGATACTATCAATGCGATTAACACTGCAGGTGTAAATAGGTATTTTGAGAAACCGTGGAATGCAAAAGAGCTGGTAGATTGTGTTCGCACTTTAGTAACAGAATTCATCTTTGAAGTAGGTTTAGATTATAAAGACTATCACAACGAACTAGATCAGAAAATAGTGCTAGCAAAACTGAGATAAGTGAATAATGCCCAAATAACTTTAACGGCGGCTATTAAAGTGTTTGGGTATTAATCGATGATATTAAAATGGCCAATAAGCTTGTCATCAGCATTCAATATTTGTCCTTGAGAAGATTCTTCATCATAAATAAAATTGAGATGAAGAGTGTCTAAATTGCAATTTATCTGACTTAATATATGACGTGTCAATATGTCACTATTAAGTTGATGAATAGTCGCATTCCAAGAGCAATGTTTAATATTAAAATGAATATTCATAGTGAGCGTAATTTTTGTGTTGCTTTAGATTTAGCAAACCAAAAACGCTTTCTACCGGTTGTACGAGACATAGTAAATCTCCTTTGTAAAAATGAAAATATTACATAGATAGAAATAGGATTGTCAAAACGGTTTATGCAAAAATGGCTGAATGTTCGAACGGGATAAGCAGAGGGAACGGAGCAGAAGTTTGAGCGATAACGTTGATAACTATAATTTATAATCTAGGTAAAAATAAGAGCGCTGGCGTGGTGCCAACGCTCACACATTCATGCGAAATTATTCAGCACGTACGTTAGCAGCTTGAGGACCTTTAGCACCTTGTTCTACAACAAAAGATACTTTTTGGCCTTCTGCTAAAGTTTTGAAACCTTCAGAAGCGATAGCGCGGAAGTGTACGAATACATCTGGACCGCCGTTGCTTTGAGAAATGAAACCAAAACCTTTAGTTTCGTTGAACCATTTTACAGTGCCAGTAGTAGTGTTAGACATGTTATGTCCCTTATAAAAATAAAAAATTTTAAAATACAGGTGTTGCTTTGAGACGAATTATTTAAATGAGACCATGAAACTAGAGGACACTTTGAATTGAATCTGAAAGGGAACTTTGGCTTACTTGTTACATTAATAACCCTGTTCAACAGAGCGGACACATAATCGCATGGTCCTCAATCAAAGTAAAGCATTTATTTTAAAATAATTGAGCATTAGGAATCTGAGCAGGTTATTCGTGATTTTTGTTACTTTTCAAACCATTTTTAGTCAACATTATCAGTGATAAGGCTCTGCCTATCTTTTGGCCTTTGGGGTGGGTCTTTGGGGTTTTTATCTTTTATTTTTAATATCAATCGGTTGTGTTTTATGTATTTTTAATTTCTATCATCTGTGTGGCTATTTATTTTCTATTTTATCAATTTATAAGAAAGGTGACATAGGTCACGCCTGTTCCTTGTCTAAATTGACTACTGTCAAGTTGACATCCCTCTTTAGGGGTATGATTTCCTTATGGAATACGATGCGCATCACATAAATGCAACGTGTTCTGTCAAAACCACATCCGTTGAGATTTGTGAGGAATAATGAATATTAAAAAAAGAATGATAGTGGGAGTTCTTGCTATTGGGGTGCTGCTCGGTTGGTTAAGCCTTGGAGGAACTCATGTCATCTTAGAAAAAACGTCGAGTACGGAATTTTGTCTCTCTTGTCATACTATGCAAGCACCCTTTCAGGAGTATCAAGGCTCGGTACACTTCAGCAATGCCAAAGGCATCCGTGCAGAATGTGCTGATTGCCATATACCCACTGATACTATGGATTATTTAGTCACTAAAATCAGGGCGTCCAAAGATATCTATCATGAGTTTATTACCAAGAAGATCAGCACACCTGAAAAGTATGAAGCGCATCGAGCCGAGATGGCTGAAACTGTCTGGGCGCAATTAAAAGCGAACGATTCTGCGACCTGTCGTTCATGTCACAGTGAAGATGCGATGGAGATTTACGACCAAACGGCGCAAGCACAAAAAATGCATCAGTACGGTATCGACAATAATCAAACCTGTATTGATTGCCATAAAGGTGTGGCGCACATGCTTCCTGAAGTCAAAATGGACAGCCAAGCATTAGCCCATTTGGTCGAAGAGGCAAAGTTAACCCCTGTGGGCACTTCTATTGTTTATGCGATGCAATCTACGCCCATTTCTGATTTCGGAACGATCAATCCAGCGACGCCGCTGAAAGTATTGAATGAAAGCGATGGCAAGCGCACCGTTGAATTGAGTGGTTATCAGATGCAAGGTGCAGAACAAGTCTTGTATATGGGTGAAGGTAAGCGTGCTGTGATTGCTATGTTAACTGAAGCAGGGCAAAAAGCATTGAGCGTAAAAGAGTATAACGAAGATGCCTACGGAAATCAGTGGCGTCAAGTAACACTTGCCGGGGACATCGACACGCCAGTGTTGAGTAAAATGGATTCGCTTTGGGCATACGCTGAGCAATTGGACAATGTTTACTGTTCAACATGTCATGCCAAAATTCCGAGTAACCATTTTACGGTTAACGCGTGGCCTTCTGTGGCAAAAAGTATGGGGGACCGTACCTCTATTTCCGCAGAGGATCTAGAAATCCTCACGAAATATTTCCAATACAATGCGAAAGATGTTGTTGCCCAATAAAAAATGAAATAAGGATTCAGTGATGACTACTCTCACACGTCGAAGTTTTCTAAAAAGCGCTGGTGCAACTGCAGGTGCGGTCGCTATTTTTTCGGTTAAACCCATGCCAGTTCTCGCTTCCGCACCGCGAGGAGCCGGTGTACTGACTGCTGGGCGTTGGGGCGCTATGCTGGTTGAAGTTAAGGATGGGAAAATTATTTCCTCCAAGAATGCATTGCCGCAAACCGTACCCAATAGTCTACAAACCTCAGCGCCAGATCAAGTGCATACTCAAGCTCGGGTCAAATACCCGATGGTGCGTAAAGGTTTTCTAGCCAATCCCCATATGCCAGATGGTAAACGAGGAGACGATGAGTTCGTCCGCGTTAGTTGGGAAAAAGCGCTGCAATTAATCCACCAACAGCATGCTCGTATTCGCACTGCTTATGGAGCCGAGTCAATTTTTGCGGGTTCTTACGGCTGGCGATCCAGTGGAATTTTACATAAAGCCCAAACCCTACTGCAACGCTATATGAGTATGGCGGGAGGCTATTCGGGTCATTTAGGTGATTATTCTACGGGTGCTGCGCAAGTCATCATGCCTTACGTTGTAGGCTCAATAGAAGTGTATGAACAACAAACAACTTACCCTGTTGTACTTGAAAGTAGTGATGTTGTGGTGCTTTGGGGGCTTAACCCTATTAATACACTGAAAATAGCATGGAGCAGTACCGACGGCGCGGGGCTTGAGTTTTTTAATCAACTCAAACATTCTAAAAAAACCATTATCGCTATCGATCCTATGCGTTCGGAAACCATCGAATTTTTTGGTGAAAACGCTCAGTGGATTGCACCGCATCCTGGTACTGACGTTGCGATGATGTTGGGGATCGCCCACTCATTAGTTGAAAAGGGCCAACATAACCTCGAATTTTTGAATAAATACACCGCTGGTTACGACAAGTTTGAAGCTTATCTGCTAGGTCATTCTGATGGCACGCCAAAGACAGCACAATGGGCTGAGGCAATTTGTGGCGTTCCTGCCAAACAACTAGAGCTATTGGCTGATATTTTTAGCAAAAATAGAACTATGATCATGGCTGGTTGGGGAATCCAACGTCAGCAATATGGTGAACAAAAACACTGGATGCTTGTCACTCTGGCTGCAATGCTAGGGCAGATCGGTTTACCCGGTGGTGGGTTTGGTTTTTCATATCACTATTCCAATGGTGGTAACCCAACGCGAACTGCGGGTGTTTTACCTGCTATATCAGCGGCTATTGATGGTGGTTCATCTGCGGGTAATGATTGGGCCGTTTCTGGAGCAGTAAATAGTTTTCCTGTGGCTCGTATTGTTGAAGCGTTGGAAAACCCATCCGGTCAATATCAACACAACGGGCATGAGAAAACGTTTCCTAACATCAAAATGATCTGGTGGGCGGGCGGTGCAAACTTTACTCATCACCAAGATACCAACCGTTTGATTAAAGCGTGGCAAAAGCCGGAACTCATCGTTATCTCTGAGCCTTATTGGACTGCGGCCGCAAAACACGCTGATATTGTACTGCCCATCACGACGTCATTTGAGCGTAATGATCTCACCATGACAGGGGATTATAGCAATCAACATTTAGTGCCGATGAAACAGGCAATTGAGCCTCAATTTGAAGCGCGAAATGATTTTGATGTATTTGCTGATATGGCGGAGCTGTTAAAACCGGGCGGACGTGCAGTGTATACGGAAAATAAATCCGAAATGGAATGGTTGGCTGGTTTCTATAAAGGAGCTCAAGCTATCGGTCGCCAGAATCGGATTGCAATGCCTAACTTCAGCTATTTTTGGAAACAAAATCAGCTCATTGAGATGAAATGGAACGAAGCGAACGCGAAGTTTGTGCGTTATTCCTCTTTCAGAGAGGATCCTATCCTGAACCCTCTTGGTACACCAAGTGGCAAGATTGAGATCTTCTCCAAAACCATCGAAGGCTTCAAATATAGCGATTGCCCGCCACATCCTATGTGGATGCCGCCAACGGAGTGGGTAGGGAATGCTCAAGCCGATGAACTGCAATTGATGACATCGCATGCGGCTCATCGTCTCCATAGCCAGTTAAACTATGCGGCACTACGCGAGCAATATGCGATAGCAAACCGTGAACCGATCTGGATTCATCCAGAAGATGCAAAAGTTCGAGGGATCAAAGATGGCGATCTTGTTCGTGCTTATAATCAACGTGGCCAAGTCTTAGTTGGCGCGCTGATCACGGATGGAATTAAGCAAGGTTCGGTCTGTATTCATGAAGGGGCATGGCCTGATTTTGATAAACCTCATGGTTTATGTAAAAACGGAGGATGCAACGTACTGACCGCTGACATACCTACTTCAAGGTTAGCCAATGGCTGTGCTGGTAACTCTTCAATTGTGAAAATAGAGAAATATGTAGGAGAGCCACTTCCTCTAACTGCATTCACACCGCCCAAAGGCGCGTAAAAGCAAAAAGGCCACTAGATGAGAGTGGCCTTTACTTTTTAATCAGAGAGTCGTAGTCAGTGAGTAATATCAGCTCGCCGCGATTTTTTTTGCTCTACGAGGTCTATTTTGTCCAGCCGATCCGCTTCTCGTGGGTTGGTTTGCACTTGGTTTGTTACTGTTTGAACGAGTGGAATTGGCCGCTTTCGGCTTTCTGTCATTAGTTCTGGTATTCGCGCTTATGCTGTGACCTTTTGCTACATCACCAGAGCGCTGTCCGTCATTATGTTCTGGTTTGTTCTTTTTCGGCTTTTTCGCTTTAATCGGTTGTAGCGAAGGAGATGCCGGTAATTTGTTCATTGGCGCAAAGCCTTCAACCTCAATTCGTTCTAGTAAATTTTGGGTAAGGCGCTCAATGGCAAACATGTCTTTTGCTTCATCGGCGCAGACCAAAGAGATCGCATTTCCTTCAGCGCCTGCGCGGCCTGTACGGCCAATTCGGTGAACATAATCTTCAGGGACGTTAGGCAATTCAAAGTTTACCACTTGTGGTAATTGGTCAATATCAATGCCGCGAGCGGCAATATCCGTTGCTACTAAAATGCGGATCTCACCACTTTTAAAATTGGCCAATGCCTTAGTGCGTGCGCCTTGACTTTTATTGCCATGAATAGCGGCGGCGCTGATGCCACTGCCTTCAAGTTGTGCGGTTAAGCGATTAGCGCCGTGTTTAGTTCGTGTAAATACCAACGCTTGTTGCCAATTATTTTCTTTGATTAGTTGAATCAATAGTGCTGGTTTTTTCGCTTTATCTACAGGATGTACCCACTGTTTGACAGTTTTGGCGGTACTATTGCGTGGCGTAACCGAAATCTCGACTGGGTTGTTAACTAACCCTTTCGCAAGTTGGCGAATTTCATCAGAGAAAGTGGCCGAAAAGAGTAGGTTTTGACGTTTTGCTGGCAGCAGTGCAAGGATCTTTTTAATGTCACGAATGAAGCCCATGTCTAACATGCGATCCGCTTCGTCTAAGACCAAAATTTCTAATTGGTTAAATTTAATCGCATTTTGGTTGTATAAATCCAACAGTCGACCCGGTGTCGCGACCAAAATATCTACTCCACGACGCATTTTCATCATCTGTGGGTTAACTTTCACACCGCCGAAAATAACTTCAGAGCGTAGTGGAAGGTTTTGTCCGTAAGTTGCCACGTTGTCGGCAACTTGCGCGGCCAATTCACGTGTCGGCGTCAGAATTAATGCACGCACTTGGTTGGGGCCTACTTTTGGGCCTTTAACTAATAGATCCAAAATGGGCAGGGTAAATCCTGCTGTTTTCCCGGTACCTGTCTGGGCCGCTGCCATCACATCTTTGCCTTCAAGAACGGCTGGAATAGCTTGCGCCTGAATTGGCGATGGTGTTTCGTAACCTTGAGAAGCAACGGCTTTCAGGATGGCATGGGATAAACCCAGAGAGGCAAAACTCATTAAAATGTCTCGATATGTAAATAAGGAAGTGATCCGCATCACGTTGCGGAAAGGCGCAAGCATACAGTAGTCACAGCAAAAGTGCTACGGAATGTCTCTGTTTGCCACTTGTCAGTAACAAATAGTGCGTATTTTCTTCCGAGAACATTAGAATTATTAATTTAAATGTAACCGGTTTCCGAAACCGGTTACATTTTTACGATAATCGTTTATGATGTCACGCAAAGTAGCAAAGCGATGATGTATTTCTATACAACGTGTCCACATGGCGTGAAATAGCATATTAGATCGACATAAGGGTACATTGAGTCAGCAAATGAAGACGAGGTAGATGACGATGGCAACGAATGGTTTTCCAAAAGATTTTTTATGGGGTGGGGCTGTAGCAGCACATCAAGTTGAAGGTGGATGGAACCAAGGTGGAAAAGGAGTCAGCATTGTCGATGTGCTCTCAAAAGGAGCGCATGAAGTACCTAGGGTGATGACCTCCGGTGTGGATGCAAATTATTTCTATCCTAATCATGAAGCCGTTGATTTTTATAGTCATTACAAAGGTGACATTGCACTTTTTGCTGAGATGGGTTTTAAATGTTTTAGAACCTCAATTGCTTGGACTCGTATTTTTCCACAAGGTGACGAAGTCTCGCCCAATGAAGCAGGGCTACAATTTTATGATGATCTTTTTGATGAATTGCTGAAATACGGCATTGAGCCAGTTATTACGCTTTCGCATTTTGAGATGCCATTCCACCTTGTACAACAATACGGGGGATGGGCAAATCGCAAGCTTGTGGATTTTTTCGTTAACTTTAGCCAAGTGGTGATGGAGCGTTATAAACAGAAAGTGAAATACTGGATTACCTTCAATGAGATCAATAACCAGCGAAATTGGGAATTCCCACTGTTTGGCTACTGTAACTCAGGGGTGATCTTCACTGAACATGACAACCCAGAGCAGGTGATGTACCAAGTCATGCATCACCAATTTATTGCCAGTGCTTTAGTGGTCGATCTCGGTCATAAGATCAACCCTCAATTTCAAATGGGTAGCATGATTCATATGATGCCGCTTTATCCCGCGTCGTGTCGTCCAGAAGATATGATCCGCTCTCAAGAAATGATGAGAGAGAAGTACTTGTTCAGCGATGTGCAAGTTCGTGGCTATTACCCAAGCTATATTTGGCGTGAATGGGAGCGAAAATCGATAACCGTTGATATGCTCGATGGCGATGAAGCGATACTGCGTAAGGGTTGTGCCGACTACCTTGCGATCAGCTATTACATGACGAATATTGTCTCTGATGATCGCAACGCTGAAGGTGAAACAACCAGTTTATTCAAACAAAGTCGCTTAAACCCTTATCTCACAGCGTCTGATTGGGGATGGCAAATTGACCCGGTAGGGCTTCGCTACGCGCTTTCTGAGTTGTATGAACGCTACCAGAAACCGATTTTTATTGTTGAAAATGGTTTTGGGGCGATCGATGAAGTCGATGAGCAAGGCCAAGTGCAAGATGATTATCGGATTGAGTATTTACAAGCACATATACGAGAAGTGAAGAAGGCCATTGCTATAGACGGCGTTGATGTCATGGGCTATACCCCTTGGGGCTGCATCGATTGTGTGTCGTTCACCACTGGTGAATATAAAAAACGTTACGGTTTCATTTATGTAGACAAACACGATGATGGTTCTGGTTCAATGGCTCGCAGTAAAAAGAAAAGCTTTTACTGGTATCAGTCCGTGATCAAAACCAATGGCGAACAATTATAAACGTAGAATAACAATAATAATTGTTGATTGAGAGCGTTCATCCAGCTTAGGAAATTAGGTAAACTCCCTCGGCTTCCAAGAGTCGGGGGTTTTTATTAGGAGTCACCATGGCGACAATCAATGACGTTTGTAAAGCTGCGGGCGTGTCTAAAGCCACCGTATCGCGCGTACTCAATCAAACTGGCCAAGTAAAAGCAAGTACGCGAGAAGCCGTTTTACAAGCCATGTCCACCTTGGGTTATCAACCTAATGTGTTGGCGCAAGCATTAGCCACAAACAGTGCAAATGCGATTGGGCTGATACTTCCTCAGTTTCAAGGGAGTTATTTTGGCAGCTTATTGCATCAAGCAGCACAAGGTGCCGAGCAAGCACGTAAGACCTTACTTGTCATGGACAGTCACGATAACGCGGCAGGCGAATTAGCAGCAGTGCGCTCATTGCTCACTCAGCGTTGTGACGCCATCATGCTTTACAGCCGCCATTTGTCGAATCATGAGCTGGCATCATTGCAATCTGATGTTTCAGTGCCACTGATTGTACTCAATCGAACCTTGGAAGAAGTCGGTTTGCATAGTTTTGGTTTTGAGCAGCATCAAGCCGCTTCTTTAGCGATTAATCACTTGCTTGAACTTGGCCATCGCCGCATTGCTTGCATCACTAGCCCTTTGGACAGTGATACAGGACAACAGCGATTTGCTGCTTACCAGTCAGGCTTGCAGCAGACTGGTATTAAGCTCAATCACACGCTCGTTGTTGAAGGTGATAATTCTATGCTGGCGGGTTATGCCGCGGTTCAACGGTTATTAGAACAACAGAGTGAGTTCAGCGCTATTTTTGCCTGTAACGATGATATGGCACTAGGAGCAATGCGCGCACTTTACGAACATGCCATTTTGGTACCCAATCAGGTCTCTGTAATGGGGATTGATGATGAGCCTGCGGCTGCGTATTCGGTGCCCAATCTCTCAACAATATCGCTTCCCATTGAGCAACTGACGAAGGACGCAGTAGCCTTGGCCCTACAATTGGCTGAAGGGAAGGGCTCGGATGATGCCAAGATACATCGCTATCTAGGTAAGCTGGTGCTTCGAGAATCAACGTGCGCACCTTAAGAGGCCTCGCAGATTAATGACTCATTGAAATAATGAGCATTTATTTTAATTAACTGTATAAATCCACAGTTAATTGCTTGACATTATGTCACTCTTTACTAAGCTGTATGTATGCACAGTGAAGTTGGAGGTGAAATATGTTGTGGGAAACGCTAGAACGAGTTAACCGCCTTCGCCAAGAAGCGTTAGCCAACCCAGACTTTGTCCAATCCGCGCAAGACCATGAAGAGACATTGAAGCAGGTCGAGCAATACTTTGAACCAACGAAACGACGCAAGGCAGCAAAACGTGCAAAAACCCTTGCAGATATTTATCAACAGACTGAATTTGGTGAAAACCCATCTGGTGTTCAACATTAGTCAGTGTTCGACATGAGCCAATGTTGAACATGCATTAGTAAAAATGGTTTAGCTTGCAAAGAGCTGCTTGATGCGCAGCTCTTTTTCGTTTCCTTCCTTAAGGCTGAGCGTTTGTCTTTATTCGGCTCAGTTCATTCAGCCAGTTGATAAATAGTACAGTTTAAGTGAGATTTATCGTCTGATCTAAAGGCGATTGTCCGCATTTGGTTGGGGAGCAAAAAGAAGCTGGAGTCAGAAAATTGTAGTACGTTGTCATGTTCTAGGTGAACGTAAAGTGCAGGTCGGTCAGTGGTCAAACAGAGACTGCCCGCACGATATTCACACAATATGCGGGCCGATTTTAAGGGCAAGCGTTTGGGTACATCCGGCAGCCAAAAATTATCCCGCTGGCCATCCGTACTGACAAAGTAGATCGCTCCTTTTTCTGGTGTGAAATCCTTTATTGTGTGTTGCCACACGATTTGGTTACTCTCTTGAGGCAGTCGTTCATTGATTGACCAATGCTTTCGCAATTCTCCTTCCCATCCAAACCAATATATGTCACCCACAAGGTATTGCTCACCGGGCGCATCATTAATGGCTCTCAGTGATAGGTGTTTCTCATCTTCAGAAAAACAGGCCAAAAGCGGGTTATAAAACCGTTTGGCGTGATAATGTAATTGTTTCCAGCGTCCAGAATACTCAATGCTTGACCAAGACGCGACGGGCCAGTTGTCATTGAGTTGCCAATATAATATGCCACGGCAAATCGGTGAGGTTGCCCGCCACGCTTCGACAGCCGTTTTAATTGCCATGGCTTGCTGAACTTGGCTCAAATAAAGCATCTGCTGGAAGCCATTCGGGAAACGGAAATAGCGAGTAAACATTTCGGTGATGATGCTATTACCACGAGCATTCTTTTGGTGATGTTCAAAATGAGGCGCACTGATATTCCAGTCGCTTTCTGGGATAATCTGCTTCACTTCACTAAATGAAGGCCAAGACTGATAACCGAATTCTGAACAAAATCGTGGGGATATTGAATGGTAAACGTCAAAGGATTTACCTGAATGCCACACATCCCAAAAATGCATGTCACCTTTATTATCATCATGCCAAGCGTCACCAAAATCTAACTCACCATTGCAAGGTGAGCTTGCCCAAAAACGGCGATTTGGATCTTGTTCATTGACGAGGATTTCTAAAAAACGATTGAGTCGGTCGTAATTGACTAAGTATTTTTCACGGTTTTCTCGAGATTCTGGATACCAAGTTAATGAACCAATCACCTCATTATCACCACACCAAATGGCAAGACAAGCATGGTGCTTCAAACGTTGTATTTGTTGTGTGACTTCTTGCTTTACCTCTTCTAAGAAACTCGGTGTTGAAGGGTATTGTGCACAGGAAAACATCAGATCTTGCCAGACTAATAATCCGAGTTGGTCGCAAAGTTGATAGAAATGATCGTGTTCATAATCACCCCCTCCCCACACACGAATCATATTCATGTGAGCTTCTTGTGTGGCTCGTAGCAGCTGTTGATAACGGGAAAAATTGACTTTGCTTGGCATGGCGTCCATTGGTATCCAATTCGCGCCCTTCACTGATATCGAGACCTCATTCACGGTAAAGGTCATTTCACTGCCGATGGAATCTTGCTCAGTGCGCAACGTGAGACGTCTTAAGCCAACTTGGCGGTTGATCTGCTGCTGTGCCATGGTAATAGACAGTGTGTATAAATAAGGGTCACCGTAACCGTTTGGCCACCAGAGATGCGGATGGTGAACATCAATATCTACACTGCTTTGGTTGCAAAATGCCTCACTATCGATCGTAATAGTTTGATCGCCAAAAGTAAGTGTGATGGGTGTGGAGAGCGATTCGCTATGCCGTATTCTCACGTGCAGCGTAACGTGTGTTAAAGCATGCCAAACTTGTTCAATATCCACACCCAGCAGTGAATATTCTTGTACCGTTTTTAATTGCATTGGTGCAAAAATACCACAAACAGCAAGGCATATACCCCAATCCCAACCACTGTGGCATTGAGGTTTTCGCACGGTGTTCATGTGAGGAAGTTGATTATTCCCTTGCGCCCACGGAATGGGAAAGGGCAGCTCATCGGCTCTTTGCTTGGCTACCGAAGCGGCAGGTTCAAATCGCCATTCAAAATGATTTACACCAATTTGCAGATAAGGGCGAATATTAACAGTATAGGTTTGAAAAGCATTATGGCACTGTAAAACCTTCTGTCCGTTGATCCATAGATCAGCAAACGTATCGACCTTATTCAGCTCCAGTAAGTGGTTTGGGCACTGAAGGTCTGCCGCATTTAAAGTGATCGCTTTTGTTAATACCCAATGACATAAACCAGCCCACTGAACCTGAGACTCATTGGATGCATAATAGGGATGAGGGATCAAACCCGCTTGCAGTAATGCATGATACTGGTCACCGGGCAGTGTCATCGCGATTTGGATATCGGGATACTCGGGTGAGCTCAATCGCCATTCACCGTTTAAATCAAACATAAATCCACCTCAAAAAATACGATTTACAAGGGCTAAATGAGCTGATTTAACCATGCACTATGAAATAAAAATGTGCATGGGTGGCAGGCTCAAAAGTTGTGCGAAGTTTTTAGATTAAGTTGCGAAGCAGTCAATAATTATGATTCTCTTGACTTTAATTTGACGTCACTAAGCTTGACGAGCGGCTTGTTTTAACTTGTTTTGTCTTGGCACATCTTGAAACAATTTGTTGTGAAAGTGTCCGCTTGTGGCGGTTTATATAAAGAATCATTTTGGAAATGGTGCTGAAAGGTGTATAAATGCCGCATTCAAACAGAGAGAGAAAATATGATGAAAATCGACAAGCTAGAAAATAAAAACCGCCGTATCCGTAAGAAACTGTTTTTAGGTGAATTTGCGATCCTCGGTTTTGAAGTTAGCTGTACAACGTCTATCAAAGACTTTGAACAATACGATCTCTTCGTTGATGAGTTTATTGATTACGTTGATAACATCGGTCTTTGTTTCGGTGGTGGTGGATTAGAGATCTTTGACGGCTTTGTGTGCGCAGCCGATCGCTACCGTTCAGCAACAGAAGAAGATAAAGCGTTGGTTGTAAAATGGTTAGAAAATCGTGCTGAAGTTAGCAAAGTTGTTGCTGGTGAATTAGTGGATGCCAATTACGCTTAATTGCTCTTCTATTCTACGTTATTCAGCCAGTGCTTTCCATTTGCGATGTCTGACAAAAAAGCCGGAGTGAAACTACTCAGGCTTTTTTATTACGCTAAATTTTATTACGTTAAAAATCAGCATGTTTAACAAAGTAAGGATTGTTGAATTTATTGGCGTGACCAACAATCGAAACCACTAAACGGTTCCATAGCGCTTTATCAAAAGGTTCTTTAGGAATGGCAGGATAAAGTGTTTCGACCTCTTCTCTGGCAAAGGCCATAAACTCTTTCTTTTTCCTCTTGTTATACTCTTGGGCGACATTATTGTAGTTGCGGATCCACTCTTTCTTAAAGCGAAGCAAGGCGGGCTCGGCTTTTTCTAAAGGTAGTCGAGAGAGATAAACGCGCTTATACGAGATTTTGCGATCAATCATCGTTCGCATACTGGTTTGAATGTAGGTACCGTGCTGCGTAATGGAAATATCGCTCTCATCAAACAGATTCACACACCAGCCCTTAGGCCAAAAGTCAGCCTGTTTATACTGATTATTTCTAGCGGTTAATACTTGATGAAGCACTAAATCAGAAGTGCCTTTAAAGGTTTGCTGCCATGTGGCTATGCGAATTTGCAATGAACCAGGCAAGCGATAGACATTGGTAAACTTATCTTCGTTCATGACTTCTACAGTAATTGGTTGAATAAAATACAATTTTTGAATGCCATTTGAGTGCAGGGAATGCACCTCAAAGACGAAAGCCAAACGACGTGTCGATTATTTTATGACACATAAAATTATGTGCAGAGTACTCAGCTAATGATTTCAATTATAAGTATAAAAAGTGAGCGAGGTGGATTTTACAAGGTTTGCATTAAAATGCGAGCTTAAGTTGGCGTTAAATCTAATAATGATCAGCGATTATTTGCCTTATCTTGCAAAATTTGACTTTCTAGGTAGAGATAACTCGTTGTATTGCCTAGTCTAGTTAATAGAACTTCACAACTCGAGACCAATCATGGAGATCAAGTACCAGCAGTGGCAGCATAAGCTATACATGAAAGTGCTCAAATTGGCCGCAGCGATTCTGCCCATCTCCAAGCCAACCTTGTTTATTGGTAAAGAATCGCTCAAGCAACTCTGTTATTCGGTTTCTTTGATGGGTATTGAACGCGTGCTTGTCGTAACAGACCAAGGCATTGAAAAGCTTGGTTATGTAAAAAAACTAACCTTTGAGTTTGAGCGCGTTGGTGTCAGTTGTGTGGTGTTTAACCATGTATTGCCTGATCCTACTTATGATCAAGTTGAAGCCGGCCTCCATCAGTATCGATTGGAGAAGTGCCAAGGCGTTGTCGCTATTGGTGGCGGCTCTTCAATCGATTGTGCAAAAGTGATCGCCGCTTGTGCTACTAACCGCAAGTCGATCAAACGTTTAGTGGGGCTGTTAAAAGTATGGAAAACACCTGCGCCGCTGTTTGTGATCCCAACAACGGCAGGTACGGGCTCTGAAGTGACCGTCATTGCGGTGGTTTCTGACCCTCAAACTCAGCAAAAAACACCGATTACTGACCCGAAACTTGTGCCACTTATTGCAGCGTTAGATCCGATGCTGATGATGGCCCTACCTACTCATATTACTGCGCAAACGGGGTTGGATGCACTCACGCATGCAGTGGAAGCCTTTATATCACGTAATGCCACGCCAGAGACTGATCGCTATGCTATCGCTGCGGTTAAACTGATCCACGATAACTTGGAAAAAGCGGCGTTCTTTGGCCAAAATTTGACGGCGAGACAAAACATGGCACTGGCCTCTTATTACGCTGGACTTGCTTTTACCAAAGCCAGTTTAGGGTATACACATGCCATCGCCCATGCTGTTGGGGCGAAATACCATTTCCCGCATGGCTTAGCGAATGCGGTTGTGTTGCCACATGTATTGGAATACTCCAAAGAGGCGGCGAAAGATAAGCTGGCTAAACTGGCCGACGTACTCAAAATAACCGATCCACATTTGACCGATTCAATGAAAGCGGACGCCTTCATTGGGTATGTGAAAGAGCTCAATCACACACTGCATATACCTACACAGTTACAGGGGCTCATGCCAGAGCATATTCCAGAATTGGCCAAACAAGCTTTTCGTGAAGCGTTTTGGAATTATCCTGCGCCAAAATACATGCAGCAAACGGATTGCGAAGCGATTTTTAGGAAATTGTAATCTACATTCAGCGTTATCTTTGACCGCTCTCGTCATCATAGCAACGAGAGTGGTCAAATTAGGTCGATTCATTTTTTAAGCAGTATCAACCCACTTGGCAGAGTATCACCGAAGACACGTTTGGATTCTGTGTCAGACAGGTCATGCACTTCATTCACCAAAGTAAACCAAGTTTCTGGAACCTTACTTTGCTTTATCTTGGCTAAAACGAGCTGACGAACATCATTGCTAATATCAAAAAGACGATCTCCTGTCTTGCGGCACATCATTACCGCGGCAAAGGCAATCATCGGTTCTTTTTGCCAGTTTTGATCAAGCAACTTCGGTAACCATTGTTCCACTTGCGCTCTTGGGATGACTGAATGTTGACTACCATACAGTAGCGTCCGAGAGGTTAACCGCCCAACGGCCCACCAGTGTGCTTGTTCACATTGAGTTTGATTAATCGCTTTGTTCAAAAACCACGTTGCAAGTAATACTTTATCTTCCACTTCTAGATGTTCCAGCGAAGCGGCAAGCCGTACCATGGCTTCGTACCCTTTGTCGTGCGCTTCTTGAGCTGATTTTGGATTTTTGATTGCGCTAGGGTGAAGATACTTAGCGATATCCGCTAGAATCGTTTCTTGTTGCTCTTGACTCAGTCCGCCAGCCACACGCCGCCAAAATACCCACCAATCGCTCCAGCCTTGATGATTTTGGAATTGAATACCTTGTTGATACAGATTCCACATCTGTTCCATACGCCAAGGATCAGTTGGATCGCCAAATCCTGGTCGCAGGGCAAATCCAGCCAGACGCAACCAGTTTTTCTCGTGTTGCTCTGAGCGACGTCGACGTTTACGGCCTTGAGAAAATGCATCAAAGAGCGGTCGTAGCGTGGCGAAATCCCATTCATCACGTGGCCCTAAAAGCTTATCTAAATCTTTGCCAAGCGTTTTAATGGCTTTGTTATCAGAGGCTTTTTTATTGCCACTATAAAGGTGTGTGATGAGCGAAATCGCCTCTGACAAGCGAGGATGACGTTGGATTTCACTGTCTGACTCACTGTGCTTGCGAACTTCAAACTCAAGTTGCCATCGGTTTTTTTCGTCCTCAATACTGACACATTCAATCTTGAGCGTGCCGACTTCAGTTAATTGACAAGCCAGTTGAACTTCCACCCGTTGCTTTTGGTTAGCATGCAATAGAGCATCATCATTTCCTTTTAACGCCGTTATATAAGGAGGCAGTGGCGTAAAAAGCTCATGTTCAACAGCCAATAACAGACCATTTTGAACGCGGCGATCAGCAAACATATCGTGAGTCGAGGTCAGGATGTTGAAGCGTACGGGTTCACCTAACGTCAGTGAAAATCGACGGCTGGTTAAGCGTATCTCTTGTCCTTCTTCGGTGCCTTTAGCCAAGACACACAGAGCATGTCCCGCACTGTTTTTTTCAGGCAGGTGTAAAAAATAAGAGCGTGCCGATCCACCGCCGATTTTAAGCTGTGCACCTTGGCGAGCTTTACCATACGCGACAGCACCGAGTGCGACTGCCCAATCAGGGTGAGGATTATCAAGCAGGGTGATCGGCGAACCTCGCCAATCGGTCAATAATTGAGTGATGCGCTTTGTGATAAGCTCACTATTAAATACGCCGCCATTGAGCAGCAACCCAACGGGAATTGCCGTTGCGTTTGACTCTTGCTTGAGCGCAAGGCGAGAAACGGCTTGGTGTTCAGCTAAAAATTCAGCGATATGTTTACTCACGGCAGGGTCGGCTGCGTAGGGCAAACCGAATTCCACCACAGCACTGCGGCGTTTAGTTGGACGTTCTTGTACCGAGCAAAGTGGGAAAAAGCCTTCCAGTGCAATGTCATGCACCTCTTGTTTCGTCAGGGAAATGCTTTTTGCTGCGCCTAATAGCTTTGAACCACTGCCAAGGAGCGTAATTTTTAGCTGCTCTGGGGCTTGGTTTGATAAGAGTTGCTCTTTGACTTGGCGAGTTTGCTGAATTAGTTTGCTCAAACTGGCGGCGGTTAATTTTTTCGAACCGTCAAAGCGTTGCTCAGCTAGATGAGCTAATGCTAAATCAAGGTTGTCACCTCCGAGCATTAAGTGCTCGCCCACGCCAATTCGGTCAAGAGAAAGTTGGTTGTCTGCGCTGTGTTTCGCTTCAATTAAACTGAGGTCAGTCGTACCTCCGCCCACATCACAAACCAAGATCAAAGGGAGTGATTGCAGTTGCTGTGAGGCACAATGGCGGTGACGTGCGTACCAGTCATAGCAAACGGCTTGTGGCTCTTCAAGTAGTACAATTGAGCTTAAGCCAGCCAGTGTTGCAGCTTCGATGGTGAGCTTACGAGCCGTTTCATCAAATGATGCCGGTACGGTGATAATGACATTTTGATCTTCAAGTCGATGACTTGGATGGCGGTAGTTCCATGCTTGCCGGATGTGATTGAGATAACTGGCGCTGGCAATGACAGGGGAAACTTTCGCCACATCGTGAGCGCCTGCCCACGGTAAGATGGCTTGCTTGCGATCAACCCCTTGATGGGAGAGCCAACTTTTCGCGCTGGATACTTGTCGCCCTTCTACTTTTGCACCTAAATCTCTTGCCCATTGGCCAATAATTACCTCTTTGCTATCGCCCATAACCGGTTCAATTTGCCAAGGGAGCGATAGGGCATCAGGTGCGATCTGCCCGTTGGCTGGGTGATAACGAAATGACGGAAGGAGTGGTTTTCGAACCACTTCACCGGGGCCAATCAATTGGTCGACCTCAAAAAGATGCACGGGTGAGTCTTCTAACGATTCGGTGATTTCACAAAATGCCACCACAGTATTGGTGGTGCCTAAATCGATACCGACGAGAAAGCGAGGAGAAGACATGGAGGCTCCTGAATTTCAAAAAAGGCATCCGAAGATGCCGTGTGGGGATTATTGAGTGACTTGAGGATCTTCACGCACATCGAACTCAACGTGCCATGTTTGGCCGTTGTCGGTCGCAATGGCTTCTAAGTGAAGTGTCCCGAGTTCTGTGATCGTTGAGGCTAAGTGAACCGGAACGACTTCGCCTTGTCGACGTCCTTCAGAAACAGGCAAGGTGACGTGGATCTCGGGCAGCTCTACAAGTTCTTCTGGAGCCCAATAATCTAAGTGCATGCCAGCTTCGTCATCGCGGCGTATTGTTGAACCAAAGAATTGAAAATGTACAGGCTCACCAATGACCAATCCAAACTCTTGGCTTGGTACGCGGACACTGGTTCCTTCTTCCATGCCAAATGGAGCGACGCACAAGGCTT
This sequence comes from Vibrio sp. B7, assembly GCF_963888765.1. Lineage (NCBI taxonomy): Bacteria > Pseudomonadati > Pseudomonadota > Gammaproteobacteria > Vibrionales > Vibrionaceae > Vibrio > Vibrio sp. B7. The sequence goes on along the minus strand of NZ_CAWPKR010000037.1, from coordinate 78,724 downwards.
CCATCGGCGGTGTGATCCCCGGAATGGCAGGCATAGCACTTTCAATACCGACGTAATAACTCGAGGCAATGCCACCGCGAATACGCACACCTTGTCCACGACGAACTGCGCCGTAATACGCTGCGCCGCAGGCGACGGCTAAATCAAGGTCTAAGCCTGTTAAGCGCTTCATCTGTGGTGCTCCCACAGTGCTCAACCAAGCATTAATAGTGCTGAGAAGACGGTTTGCTAATAAATCGGATTTTAACACGCCACCGTTTAGTAAGATGGCGGTCGGTTTGATAAAATCCATCTCCGGAGCTTCGCCCATACCGGGCATGCCAGCAAATGGATTATCATTCAGAGCGGATATGTCGCCATCCATTGCATGGGCTTGTTTTGCCAAGAACGCGGCGATATGGCGGGTAATTCCAGCGTCTTGCGCGTAGGGAAGGCCTATTTGCGTTAATGCGCCACGTGCTTTTTGTACGGGATGATCAGTGATATTCACTTGTGGGAAAAAACCATCGACCAAGGTTTGTTGCACTTCTTGTTGAGTCAATTCGGTTTTAAGCGTTGTACCGAGCAGTTTTGAACCGCGACTTGGTACCACAATCGGTACGGAATTTAGGGCACTGTCATTCAGAAGCGCCTCTTTGGCATCTCGGCAAGCGTGCGTCATCGCTTGTACTTGCCAAGGTGCTAATTCTTTACCTTCTTGCGCCAATTTCATTTTTAAACGGTAAGCAAGGGCAAGGTCCATATTATCGCCGCCGAGTAAAATGTGCTCACCAACCGCAATCCGATTGAGCGTTAAGTTACCAGCGTCTTCAGTCACTTCCACTAAGGATAAATCAGTGGTTCCCCCACCAATATCAACCACAAGAACAATGTCACCCACCTTGACTTCATCGCGCCACGCATCGTGGCTATTATCTATCCAACTGTATAAAGCCGCTTGTGGCTCTTCAAGCAGCGTTAATTGCTCAAAACCAACGTTGCGTGCTGCTTCAGCGGTTAAATCTCGGGCGGCTGGATCAAATGAAGCGGGTACTGTTAACGTGACATCTTGTGTGGCTAAGGGGAAGTCAGGGTGAGCGTGATCCCAAGTGCTTTTTAAATGCTCTAGATAATACTCAGTGGCTTTTAATGGCGAGATCTTTTCCACTTCATCGCTGCTACCCACGGGTAAAAATGCATCACGTCGATTGACGCCACCATGACATAGCCATGATTTGGCACTGGCGACTAAACGAATCGGTGTCTTACTGCCAAGGTTGCGCGCAATGGCACCGACTAAAGCTTTTGGCTCGGCCGACCAAGGCAAAACGCGTGCGGCAGGGCTCATCTCATGTTCATGAGGCTGGTATAAAAACGAGCCTAATTGATGACGGCTTTCAACCGTACCGGGCGCGGTAAGTTGAGGGATGCTCATTACTGAAACGCGAGCGTTTTCATCCTGTGTATCAACATAAGAGAGCACGCAATGTGTTGTGCCTAAGTCAATACCAATACTAAATTTTGGCGCTGTCTGTTCCATTACAATTCAACCTCGGCAGGTGCGATAATTGAAGCATCATACTGTTCAGCCAATTTAGGCAAAGTGATAGCTGTTGCTTTCCAGCCTTTATGGACTAAGGTGCCATTAAAGGGTGCTGAACCTGTCACATTACCCGTTAAGCGAACTTCTTGCGGGTTGAAACCAGCTTCAATGGTAATTCGGCTTTCTTCATCTTCGCCGCGAATGGGCGTGAGCTGAATGTAATCTTGTAGGACTTTTTTGCCACCTGCGTGGATCACGCGCGCCGCGGCTCCAACTTCCTCATCTGAAAAAGCGGTGACATCTTCATTTAAGAAGTCAATCAGACGAGCTTCTTGCTGCATTAACGACAAAAGTTGTAGGGCGGAATCGGTTGGCGCTGTCGCTAATTTAGATTCGACTTCAACTACGCGCTCAATCACTTTTTCTACTTCTACGATTTTTTCGACTTCAACAATCGTTTCAACCGGCTTTTCGACTTCGACAATTTTCTCGACAGGTTTTTCAACAACTTTCTCAACGACTTTTGATTTGCGTGATACCACAATGAGAAGTAGCAAAAGGCTTGATACACTGAGCCCAGCATGCAGCATATCAAAGGTGGTAGGGATCATATTTAAATCGAAGTTCATCACAATTCTCTTTACACAATGAAGTAGGCGTGGGAATTCTCGTGAGCCTACGGTGAATAGACTTAAAAATAGGGGCGCAGCTTACCATATTCAAGGCGAATACAGGATAGAAAGTCCGCATCATCACGTTTAAGCTAAAGTGATTGCTTGCGTTTTGAGCAGTATCAATCATTAATTCTCTATTCTGGTTCAACTTTAAGATTAATTGGTTAATAAATTGGTGACTGGCTATTGATTTACCTACTTTTATAAGAGTAATTTGAGTCCTGAGTCCTGAGTCCTGAGTCCTGAGTCCTGAGTCCTGAGTCCTGAGTCCTGAGTCCTGAGCCACGGAGAGGCTGTTATGTTAGAGAGCGACAAAAAGGTGATCTACCCTTTATGTATTTCAATTATTACCTTAATGATGACAGCGTCAGTCATCTCATTACTCTACATTAATCAAAAGAATCATATTGTCATGTTGTTTGATAGCCACGCTGAACATCAAGCAAGCATATTAGACACGTTGGTTGGAAATGATGTCAGTTTTATTGGTTCGGCTGCCAATTTTTTGCATGCTACCGAGGGGGGTAATGTGCAAGGATTTGACGTTTTTGCTCATGGTGTTATGTCAACATCCTACAGCCTTATCGGTTTGCAATGGTTAGCGAAAGTAACGAAAGATGATGCTGACGAATTTGTAACATTAATGAGGGATCGTTTGCCTCAATTTGAGTTATTTACAGTACCTAAAGCGGGTCAAAAGGTGATTGGATTTTCTGAAGAGAATGAACAACCCGTTTATGTTCTGAGTGATATTTATCCTCAAACCAAAAGTAACCTTGAATTGCTCGGCTTCTATTCGCTACGCCCTCGCTTTCAAAGAATTGCTGCACATATTGAGAGAACGGGGCTACCTGCTATATCCGATAAGGTCCGCCTATTGCAAGATGGCATAGAAGCACACCACAAAAAGGATGGATTATTGGTATATCATCCTGTTTTTAACTACAACAAACAGGAAATGATTGGTGTGGTAGTGGGTGTTATTCGACTCTCTACTTATTTTGATGGATTGGTGAGCCGCACGGCATCCGATCATCGATTGTATATGAAAGTAACCGATCTCGGATTTGATGCCGAAGATGATCCGATTCTATTCCAAAGCCCAGATTGGGATTCAATCAAAGGCATAGAAATAGAGAAACGCTTATCTCTGCCTAACCGTGATTGGAAAATTGATTTTAAGTTCTCAGAACCAATAGCGAGCAACATACAGTGGATTTTAGTGGCGCTCAGCGTCGGTGGTTTAATTATTTCGATCTTGTTAGGTTATGTTGTCTATTTGTTGATGAGAGAAAAACTTCATCTTAGCGAGATGCTAGAAGAACGTACTGAAGAACTGCGCTTTTTAGCGGACCACGATAGTTTGACTGGGTTGTATAACCGACGGGCATTCGGACGTTTACTGCAAGAGGACGTCTTACAGAAAAAAGCTTTTTCGTTGGTAATGTTTGATGTTGATGATTTTAAACTGATTAATGACAACCATAGCCACATTGCCGGCGATGAGATGCTAATACATATCACAACGGTTATTTCACGTCATATGGGAAATAATGATGTTTTAGCTCGGTTAGGTGGGGACGAATTTTGCATTATTTGTGAATTGTCAGAACTTCAACCTTTGCAGTGTTATTTAGAAACGTTACGAGCGGCTGTTGAATCAACCGGATATGAGTTCATGGATGAGGTGCTGTATTGCACGCTCAGTATTGGGGCGGCGATCAATCATACTTATGATCAAGAGTCTTTATTACATTTGGCAGACAGCAAGTTATACGAAAGCAAAGAAAATGGTCGCAACCGAGTTTCAATCGCCCAATAACTGTCCGAACGAAAGGGTGAGAGTCGAGTTTTTGAGAGGAGTCGAGTAAGATAACGTTCTTTGACTACTTATCTTTAAAGGATACGCCTGAACAATGAACTATAACCGAGTTGTCTGCTTCGATTTAGAAATGTGCTGCTGGAATGAAAATGGGGTTGGGACAACGGGTGAAATCATTGAAGTGGGTTTAGCTGAAATTGATGTGCAGTTGGGCACGATTGTGAAGCGTGCTCAATATTATGTCAGGCCAGAGCAAGACGATATTTCGCTGTTTTGTAGTGAGTTAACCGGGATAACTCCGCGTAAAATTGAAAAACAGGGGCGATCACTCGCAGGTGTCATTCAATCAATGGTTAAGAACTTTGGCGGCCCAAATAAGATTTATGTTTCGTGGGGGCGTGATGACCAAATTTTAGCTAAAGAGTGTGAGCAGAAGGGGATCGTTATGCCTTTTAGCGAGTTCATCAACCTAGCAACGCTCTACCGTATTCAGCAGAGAATGAAAGAAAAACGTATCGGTCACCGCGCCGCACAAGAAGCGCAAGGTATTGAGTGGGAAGGGCGACAGCACTCCGCTTATGTGGATGCTTACAACCTTGCGAAATTGGCGTTAACAATGTTGTAATCCGCTCTATTTTTGAGCGGAAAGTTTAGCGCGGATAAATTCACTGTGGTCGACATACAATAATTCTGCCGCTTTGCGGATCACCGCCTCTTCGAGTGGGTCTATCTCACCGTCCGCGTGTGCCACTTGCCACATCGCTTTGATAAGTTCATATCGCGTGTCTTGCGAGAGCTCACGTAATTGTGAAGTGAAATCATACAATGAAGCTGATTGTTTGACGCTTTGTTCTGCCCGAGTGAGCAGTTCCGTGGTTTCTGTATCATCTAACGCTAATAGTCGTTTAACTAATTGAAACTTAGCGTCATTTTCTCGTGTGTCAATTTGATGATCGGCTCCTGCCACTTCTCTGAGCAAACAAGCAATCGCTAGGTTGGGGTTAGTGTTGGAACGCTGGCCTAAATCTTCTCCGTCCAAGAGTTGCTTGAATAGCGATGTAATGGCATTAAACATAAAAAACCTACTGAAAATTTCGAGTCATTATTGTTTAAATAGTGACGTATTGAGCAAAACACAAGTCAGAATAAAGTGAGATTCTAAATATCAAGAGATTCATCTTCATCGTTCTCGTGATAAAAATCATTCGGATCTTGAGGAACGCTAGGGTCTTCTAGTATTTCAATGACTTCTGAACTTGAGTATTCATGCCCCATCAGGAAAAGCGCTAACATGGCATCGGCTTTGGATTTATTGTCCGCTTTTTCTAGCAAAATTTCTTCAAAGCGTCGCCGTATCATGGCAATCTCATGTTCAACAAAACCGCGACCTTCTTCCTCTCCTTCACCTTCCTCGGGCGCATTATCAAACTCCAGAAACAGAAAATGGCCGTCCAATTGTGTGTCAATAAGACGTTCAGGCAACCAAGCCTCACCCATCACCAATTCTGGATCGGTGTTATCGGGTAGTGAATCGAGTATGTGTTTCAGTTCAGATGCTTTCACAGTTTTATCGTTTCAGTAATCATGTCGCTATTGTAGCGGCGATTTTCTTATAAACATAAGAAATCCTGATCCGATTACCCAATTTTAAATCGCTTAATCATACAAACGATGGCAAAACATACCGGAATCGAGGAGGAAGCGAATAAATGCTCGCCGTTTGTGAAAGGATAACTGATTGCAGGAGCGTTGATTATGCTACAATCCGCTCAGTTTTATGTAATGAAATGAATAGGAAATGCTTTGACCTCGTCACAGCCCAATCAACACAAGTCAATGAACGCTAGCAGCAACAGTGCGGCATCTCTGCGCAATGCATTGAAAGAATGCATGATGCGTGATCGTTTTCGTCTGAGTAAACGCATCTCTGGTGCGAGCAAAATAAAAAATGAGCAAGCCAAACATGCCGTTTTTGATCAAATTGCGCTCGATATTGCTCAGTCAATGATGGTGGCGCATCAGCGTCTCAACAACCGCGTTACCATCGACTACCCTGATTTATTGCCCGTAAGCCAAAAACGCGATGATATCGCCAAAGCGATTGCTGAAAACCAAGTGGTAATTGTGGCGGGTGAAACAGGGTCAGGCAAAACGACTCAGTTACCCAAAATTTGCGCAGAACTTGGGCGCGGTAAATATGGCCTGATTGGCCATACGCAACCACGTCGCCTTGCTGCGCGTTCGGTCGCGAGCCGAATAGCGCAAGAGATGGAAACAGAACTGGGTGGCTTTGTTGGCTATAAAGTTCGTTTTAACGATCAAATTTCCGAGCAGACTCAGATCAAATTGATGACTGACGGGATATTGTTGGCCGAAATCCAGCATGATCGTTTTCTCAATCAGTACGACACCATCATTATCGATGAAGCGCATGAGCGCAGCTTAAATATCGATTTTATCTTAGGTTATTTGAAAGAACTGCTGCCGCGTCGTCCGGATCTCAAAGTCATCATTACTTCGGCCACCATCGATCCTGAACGCTTCTCTAACCATTTTAGTGGCGCGCCTATCATTGAAGTGTCGGGTCGTACTTATCCGGTCGATACGCGTTATCGACCACTGCTTGGTGAAGAGGAAGCAGACCGCGATCAACTTGAAGGTATTTTTGAAGCCGTCGATGAACTCTGTGCTGAAGGGCTTGGCGATATTCTGATCTTCATGAATGGTGAACGAGAAATTCGTGATACGGCCGATGCGCTCAGTAAACGTAACTTACGTGATACTGAAATTGTGCCGCTTTATGCACGATTATCCGCCGGAGAGCAGAATAAAATCTTTCAGCCCCATATAGGGCGGCGCATTGTTTTAGCCACCAACGTGGCAGAAACATCCCTTACCGTTCCGGGTATCAAATATGTCATTGACCCAGGTACGGCGCGTATCAGCCGTTATAGCTACCGCACCAAAGTCCAACGTTTGCCGATTGAACCAATTTCTCAAGCGAGTGCAAATCAGCGTAAAGGACGTTGTGGCCGTGTTGAAGAAGGGATCTGCATACGCCTCTATTCCGAAGAGGATTTTCTTTCACGCCCAGAATTTACCGATCCGGAAATACTGCGTACCAACTTAGCCTCGGTTATTTTACAAATGACCGCACTTGGGCTGGGTGATATTGAAGCATTCCCGTTTGTGGAAGCGCCGGATAAACGCAACATTCAAGATGGTGTGCGTTTGCTTGAAGAGCTTGGTGCGATTGTTCCTGATACCAATAAAAATGGTCACGACAGCAAAAAGCAGTTGACGGATATGGGGCGCAAATTAGCACGCTTGCCGATTGATCCCCGTTTGGCGCGTATGGTGCTCGAAGCGCCAAAGCTTGGCTGCGTAAAAGAGCTGATGGTGATTGCCGCTGCACTTTCGATTCAAGACCCACGTGAACGCCCATCAGATAAGCAACAAGCCTCAGATGAGAAACATCGCCGATTTTTTGATGAAGAGTCCGATTTCCTGAGCCTAGTGAATTTGTGGAACCACATTCAAACTGAGCAAAAAGCGTTAAGCAGCAGCCAATTTCGTAAGCAGTGCAAACAAGATTACCTCAATTATTTGCGGGTACGCGAATGGCAGGATGTCTACTTCCAAATTCACCAATCGATGCGTGAAATGGATTACAAATTGAACGACGAACCGGGCAATTACCAAAGTATCCACAGTGCAATTTTGGTTGGTTTACTGTCGCACATCGGTATCAAAGACCAAGAGAAAAATGAATACCAAGGGGCTCGTAACGCCCGCTTTAATATCTTTCCCGCTTCTGGTCTGTTTAAAAAGCAGCCCAAGTGGGTGATGGTCGCCGAATTGGTGGAAACCTCTAAACTGTGGGGGCGTATTGCAGCTAAAATCCAGCCTGAATGGGTGGAACCGCTGGCACAGCATTTGATCAAGCGTAGCTACAGCGAACCGCATTGGTCAAAAAAACAAGCCGCCGTCATGGCCTATGAAAAAGTGATGTTATATGGCATTCCTATTGTGCCTAAACGTTTGATTAACTACAGCACCATTGACGAGCCATTGTGTCGTGAGATTTTCATTCGCAGTGCATTAGTTGAAGGTGATTGGGAAACCAAACACGCATTTTTCAAGCAAAATCGTCGCTTATTACTTGAAGTCGAGGAGCTTGAGCATAAATCTCGCCGCCGCGATATTTTGATTGATGATGAACAGCTTTTCGAGTTCTACGATCAGCGAGTCGCAACGGATGTGGTCTCTGGGCGTCATTTTGATGCGTGGTGGCGAAAAGTCAGCAAAGCCACCCCAGATCTACTCAACTTTGAAAAAGAGATGTTATTTAAAGGTGATGCTAGCCACATCACTGATTTAGATTATCCCAACTTTTGGCACCAAAACGGTATTAAACTGAAGCTCAGCTATCAATTTGAACCTGGCGTGGATAGTGACGGTGTCACGGTGCATTTACCATTGCCGATCCTAAATCAAATTGAGCCGACAGGGTTTGATTGGCAGATCCCCGGGTTACGTCATGAATTGGTTGTCAGCCTCATCAAGTCTTTGCCTAAAACACTGCGCAAAAACTTTGTACCGGCACCTAACTATGCGGATGCGTTTTTAGCTCGTGTCACACCGATGGAATTGCCTTTATTGGATGCGATGGAAAAAGAGTTAAGACGCATGACGGGCGTCGAGGTGAAGCGTGAAGATTGGAAGTTAGAGCAAGTTCCGGATCATTTAAAAATCACTTTTCGCGCGGTGGATCATAAAAATCGCAAACTCAACGAGCATAAAGATTTATATCAGCTGAAAGAGAGTTTGAAAGAGAAAGTACAAGAAACACTCTCTCAAGTGGCAGACGATGATATTGAACAGCAAGGTCTGCATACGTGGAGCTTTGGTGAATTACCGAAAGTGTACCAACAAAAGCGCGGCGGTTTCGAGGTTAAAGCCTATCCAGCGTTAGTGGATAGTAAAGAAAGTGTTGAAATTAAGCTTTTTGAGACTGAGCAAGAACAACTTAATGCAATGAAAGCAGGGCAAAGGCGTCTGATTTTGCTGAACGTTCCTTCACCGATTAAATATCTGCACACCAATTTACCGAACAAGTCAAAATTGGGGCTCTACTTTAACCCGTATGGCAAAGTACTGGACCTGATTGATGACTGTATTGCTTGTGGGATTGATAAGTTAATTGAACAGCAAGGCGGTTTAGTGTGGGAGCCGGAGCAGTTTGAGGCACTGAAAGAGTTTGTGCGCGCTGAATTGGGCGATACTGTGGTCGATATCGCCCAACAAGTGGAGACGATTCTTACCACGGCATTCAACATTAATAAAAAGCTGAAAGGGAAAATCGATTTTACGATGGCCTTTGCGTTATCGGATATCAAAGCGCAGATCGAAGGTTTGATCTTTAAAGGCTTTGCCACCGAATGCGGCTGGAAGCGTTTGCCGGATATTCTGCGTTACATGCGCGCGATTGAACGTCGGATGGAGAAGTTACCCATTGATCCAAATAAGGATCGTTTGCACATGTTGAAAATTGAAGCGGTAACCAATGATTACAAAGTGCTACTAAACAAGATACCTCGTGGTGCAGAAGTACCTGAAAATGTTAAAGAGATCCGTTGGATGATTGAAGAGCTTCGCGTGAGTTTATTTGCTCAGCAACTTGGCACTCCTTATCCAGTTTCAGATAAACGTATAAAAAATGCGATTGATGCTTGTTAGGTATAAGATTTGCATCTAACCAACAGTTCACTATAATTTGACGCTATGTGGCAATCGGTCGCCGTTTTGAGGCCACTGCCAAATTAAATAAAGAAGGTTCATCATGAAAAAGACTTTAATCGCACTGGCGCTGATCAGTACATCTTCAATGGCGTTTGCTGACTCTTGGATTTATGGCGGCGCATCGGTAGGCCAATCGGATTTGAATGGTAAAAGCGGTACTTCGTACAACATTCATGCCGGTACTGGTATTCTTCCTCTGATTGGCCTCGAAGCGGGTTACACCGACCATGGCAAATTTGAAGTCACTGCCACGAATGAAATCGCGGCCTCTTCTGTTTATTTTGCGGTAAAGCCAAGCATTGATTTTGGCCCTCTGCATGTGTATGCCAAGGGTGGTTTGCATTCTTGGGATAAAAAATTAAACAGCAATAAAATAGATGATGGTTTTGACATCATGTACGGTGTAGGCGCTGAATACTTCCTGATGGGGCCAATTTCAGTTGGTGCAAGTTACATGAATTACACTTTGGGCGATGACGATATTGGTACGGTTTCATTCAACGCGACCTTCCACTTTCTTTAATCTAGTCACTCAATCGCTTTCAACCACTTCTTGCTCGTTAGTAGCAAGAAGTGGTTTTTTATTTGAGCAGTATGGTGTGGTGTACATTCTCAAGTACGCCAGTAACTGAAAGCAAAGCGTGACCAGTGATTGATGATGTAGTCAATAAATGCCTGAGTTCGCTCAGGAAGAAAACGTCTCTGAGGGTGCAGCAAATAAACATCCGCTCCTTCAATCTGCCAGTTAGGCAATAATGGCACTAATCGTTTCTCCTCTAACTCCTTATCAATTAATCCTTTAGGTAACCTTGCAATACCCATATTCATGAATGTGGCTTGCAAAATCGTATCAATTTCCTCAGAGCTAATACGTGCCTGAGGGATAAATTGAAAACGTTCTTTGCTTTGCTAATGTTCAAATATCCACGCTTGTTTGGTATTTAAAGTGAGTAGTGGCAGAGAAAGTAATTGCTCTGGATGTTTTAGCAGCAAAGAGGCCGAGTAGTCAGGACTTGTGCACAACACGGAAGGGTTATTAGCTAGTTTGCGCGCAACCCAATCGGATTGCGGTTGTGGACCAAAACGTAGCGCTATATCAAGGTCGTGCTGGGTATGATAATCCAGCCCTGCACCGACTTGAATACGAATGTTGACTTTAGGATGTTGCTGACAAAATTCCAATGCTAATGGACTTAGCTGATGCCGAATGGGTAGGATTGGCGCGTTAATGACGATCTCGCCTCTAAACTCTTGTTTGGCTTTTAAAGCTTGTGCTTGTTTATCTTCTATTTGGCTAAATAGGTTGGCATAGGTTTCAAACAAATGCTCGCCTTCTTTCGTTAGTACCACTTCTTTACTGTTTCTGATCAGTAGAATGCTGCCAATATCTTGCTCCAACTGCTGAATTCTGCGGCTCAAAGTACTGGTGGACAAGGCTTTTTGTTTTGCTGCCAGCGTAAAATTGCCACATTTCACTACCGTTAAAAAGAGTGATAAATCATCAAGTTTCATCATTAATCCCATTTATGCAATAAGCCATCCCATTCTATCCTATTTTAGGATGTGCACTATTACGTTATCGTGTCGGTCGCGCATTCTAATCAAGTTCATATGAGGGGCACATGCCTACCGATTCAACTTATTCGGCTAATCCGAAAATTATTTTTGCCAGCGTTGCTTTAGTCATCGCTTTAGGCTCGCTTGAAAAAAGCATCGTTACCACACCATTGGCTCTTATTGGGCAAGATCTCTCGGCAGGACAAGCATTAACATGGGTGATTACTGCTTATCTATTAGCATCGACCGCTGTATTGCCCGTCTACGGTAAACTGAGCGACTTGTTTGGACGAGTTCGGATGCTAAATGTCAGTATCGTGATCTTTATGTTGGGTTCCGCGCTGTGTACCTTTGCTTTTGATCTACCCAGTTTAATTGGTGCTCGTGTGATTCAAGGGATTGGCGGTGGAGGCTTAATAGCTCTGGCATTTACTGTTATCGCCGATTCCATTCCTGCGCGCGAAGTGGGCAAGTACCAAGGTTATATTTCAGCGGTTTATGCGGTGTCCAGTATTGCAGGGCCACTGCTTGGCGGCTATTTTGCTGACTACCTCAGTTGGCGGTGGGTATTCGGTATTAATTTACCGCTAGGGTTGGTGGCACTTTACATGGTTAACCGCTATTTGAAGCATCTCAATAAACGCAGAGATAGTCGCTTTGATTGGGTGGGAGCAGCGTTACTCATGAGTGCGACGACTTTGCTGCTGTTATTACTTTCTTCACATTCATTTATGCCTACTGGCTGGGGCGCGTTTGCATTACTGGCGTGTTTAGTTGCTTTGGTGGTTGTTGAACGCAGAGTGAGTGATCCTATTTTACCGGCGCGTTTAGCACGTCTTCCGAATTATCTGACCGCGATTGTTCTTATTATGGGATCGCAAATGCTGATGTTTGCGCTTTTGGTCTATTTACCACTGCAGTTTCAGTGGCAAAAAGGACTCACTCCGTCAGAAAGCGGTGCCATTATGGTGATCTTCATGGTCTGTATTACCTCTGGCGCTTATGTGGGTGGGAAGCTCATCGCGAAGTTTGGCCGTTATAAGATGTTAGTGATCGTCGGTTTTACTTTGGCTATGGCTGCATTGTGGCAAGTTCATTACGATATGTGGGTGAAATTTGCATTGGGTTTTGCGGGTATAGGTATTGGTTTAACCTTACCGGCCTTAGGCGTTGTTGTACAAAGTGTCTTACCCGCACGTGATCGCGGCATTGGCATGTCACTGTTTAATTTTGGACGAGAACTCGGCGGTGCACTCGGTGTTGCGTTCTGTTCCGCGCTCTTTTATCTGAGAGTGCCGAGCGAAGTCATGGTTACTGAACACGGTGCCGAGCAGGCTGGCGTTTCCACTCAGGTATTATCACAAGGTTTTAGCTTGGTTTATATTGGCATGAGCGTACTAGCGCTACTGGCGATGTTACTGACAGTATGGCGCTTGCGTAAAGATGCATTGATGAAAAGTTCATCATGAATTCCTGCGTGTTATTGAGCGTTAACTAAGTGTAAAAAAAGCAGCGATTTAAGCTGCTTTTTAAGTTTAGCGCTAAAGGTATCTATGCTTTAGGTGGTCTTGGAAATATTGAGCGTTAAGCACATCCCCAGTCGCTTGTTTCACCAATTCATCGGTTGTTAATAGGCTACCTTTTTGCCAAATATTATCGGCAAGCCAAGTAAATATTGGTGATAAATCACCACTGCGAATGGCGGCATCAACATCCACCGTTTTCTTCATTGCTGCCATAAACTGCGCAGCGTACATCGCGCCAAGTGTATAACTTGGGAAATATCCGAAAGCGCCATCTGTCCAGTGGATGTCTTGCATACAGCCGTTTTGGTTATTTCCTTGGGTAGAAAGGCCGAGGTAAGCCTGCATTTTTTGATCCCATAGCTCAGGCACGTCGGTATGTTTGATATGACCATTGATCAAATCACGTTCAATTTCATAACGTAAAATGACATGCGCTGGATAAGTGAGCTCGTCGGCATCGACACGAATAAAGCCTTTTTCGGCGCGAGTGTAGATCTTCTGGAAATTCGCTTGTGCAAATACTTTATCTTCACTACCTGAAAAATAGCGGGCGGCTAGGGTGGCTAAGTGCTCAATAAAGGGTTCACTGCGGCCCATCTGCATTTCAAAGAAGAGCGATTGAGATTCATGAATACCCATCGAACGCGCTTCTCCTGCTGGTGTACCAGCAAGATGTTTAGGCAAGCCTTGCTCATAACGTGCGTGGCCCGTTTCATGAACAATGCCCATTAGAGACTGAATAAACTCCGACTCATTATAACGAGTGGTGATCCGAACATCGGTTGGAACACCGCCACAAAAAGGGTGAACGCTTTCATCAAGGCGACCGTGTTCAAAATCAAACTGAAGCAGTTTCATGACTTCTAATCCTAGCGCCTTTTGCTTTTCAGCAGGGTAATGGCCAGTCGGTATGATTATCTCTTCGGCGCGCTGCTTCTCTATGACTTGATCGATTAACGTTGGCAGCCAAGTTTTAACATCGCTGAAAACAGCGTCCAGTGATTGAGTTGTTGTACCCGGTTCGTAAAGATCGAGCATCGCATCATAAGGCGTTAAACCTGTAGCATCAGCGCGGATCTGCGCTTCTTGCTGTGAGAGTGTGACCACCTCAGCCCAGTTTTTCTCAAAACCGACCCAATCATTGTTTTTGCGTTGGGTACGCCAAGCATGTTCACACTTTGAACCAGCAAGAGATTTCGCTTGCACCAAAGCTTCAGGCAGTACGTTTGCCTGCTGCCAGTGGCGTTTGAGTTCACGCAGAGTTGCTTTTTGCTCATCGTCCAATGGCTCATTTTGTGCTTTATCAAACCATTCAGCCAATTGAGGTTGAGTATGTAAACTATGAATATGAACGGACAAGTGCGCCATCGCTTCCGAGCGAGCTTGAGCGCCGCCAGCAGGCATTACTGCGGCTTGATCCCAGTCACAAATAGCCGCTAAATGATTGAAATGTGAAATTTTCTTAGAATGTTGAACTAATTGATTGAATGCATCCATGGAATTAGCCTTCCGTGACGTAAAAGAAGAGTTAGTGTAGCAACCATTAAGTGTCTAACCAAGGCTATCCAAGTCAATCAAGGTGAAAGAGCGTGACCCAAACCGACAAGGCTGTGAGTATTTCATTATTTTCTTATCCAGTGAAAACTGTTAAAGACTTTATAAAAGAGCTCAGGTATAAAAAGGCAAACGATGACATTTCTTTTATACAAGGACGGGTATGTATATCCAAAACGTTGAAGCCTTTCTGATCGCAATTACTATATTAACGCTAACTCCAGGGCTAGATACGGCACTGGTGATTCGTAACACATCACGAGCAGGGTTCACTGACGGCAGCATAACAAGTTTGGGTATTTGCATGGGGCTATTTGTGCATGCGACCTTTTCCGCCGTTGGTATTTCGGCGATTTTGGCACAATCGGCCGAGCTGTTTCATGTGGTTAAAATGATTGGTGCGGCGTATTTAATTTGGCTGGGACTATCCAGCTTAAAAGCGTTGCTGAAAAATAGCCAAGGTATGCAGGTTACGGCGATTTCACACAGTGAATTTACGCTGAAGCGGTCATTGCGTGAAGGCTTTCTTTCCAATGTGTTGAACCCTAAAACGGCAGTATTTTATCTCGCATTTTTGCCGCAATTTATTAACCCAGAATATTCTCCGTTGTTGCAATCGCTTTTGATGGCTTCCATTCATTTTGTTATCGCTATGTGTTGGCAGTGCGGTTTAGCGGGCGCATTAAGCTTTGCAAAAAACTTACTCAAGAATGCGTCGTTTATGAAATGGATGGAAGGGACAACAGGCGTGGTTCTAGTTGCTCTGGGTCTAAAATTAATGCTTGAGAAAAGATAATTTAATCAATTAGTTGTAGGAGTTTTCTGAACAAAGCTAGAATGACATTTTTTTGAAGTTACTGCTTTAAATTTACGATATAAAACCTTGCATGGATTACGAGACATCACGTGTTGAGGGTAATTTGAATATATTGGTTATTTGTGCAGTTATCTTAGTGTGTTTTTTGTTGTTTCTGGAAGGATTAGCCTTGGGATACGGTGTTCCTACCTCGATAATCATCTTAGCTGTTTTAAACTTATCGTATTCTTGTTTGGATAAACAGATTAAAAAGCGGAAAAGACAGGCTTCAAACCGCAGGTAGGCGATTTAATGCCTACCTGCGATGTGGTTACTCAGTATTGAGTTTGAGGATTACGCGCCAAAGGCGCTGACTGTTTTTCAAAAAATAGCTTGGTCTCTTCAAGCACAATATGACGTAATGCGATTAATCCGATCAGATTAGGGATAGCCATTAAACCGTTAACGATATCAGCAATAATCCAAATCATATCAAGGTGCAAGAATGCACCTGATGCTACCAAACCGATAAAAATCAGCTTATAAGGCATTACTGCTTTGGTGCCAAACAAAAACACCACGCAGCGCTCACCGTAATAGTTCCAGCCTAAAATCGTCGTAAAAGCAAAAAACATCAAACCAATGGAGACCATCATCGGGCCCAAGGTTTGCGCATTTAAGCCCACGGCAAATGCATAGGTTGTCATGGCGGCACCAGAAAAATCACTTTGCCATGCGCCAGTTAAGATCAGCGCAAGCCCGGTCATGGTGCAAATAATGATGGTGTCAAAGAAAGTACCAGTCATTGAAATCAACCCTTGTTTTACGCAAGAGTCAGTTTTCGCTGCCGCCGCGGCCATTGGCGCGCTACCAAGACCTGATTCATTAGAAAATACACCGCGCGCAATCCCTGATTGGATCGCCAGCATGATGCTCGCTCCTAAGAAACCACCAGTAGCGGCTGTGGAAGTGAAGGCAGAAGTAATAACTAAACTGATGGCCGTGAGTAATTGATCGCTGTTGCTGATGATCACACTCAAACACGCAAGGATGTAAAAAAGGGCCATGGCAGGTACCACTTTCCCAGCCACTTTAGCAATTGATTGAATACCACCGACCGTGACAAATGCGACTAACAGCGTTAGAACCACTGCTGATATTTCGCGTGACACACCAAAAGAGATTTCAGTAGCATCTAAAATCGCGTTGACTTGTGGGAATGTACCGATGCCGAAACAAGCGACGCCGATGGCAAATAGGGCGAATAAAACCGCCAAAGTTCGCGAGCCCACGCCATATTGCAGGTAATACATCGGGCCACCAACCATTTGGCCTTTGTCATCCACTTGACGATACTTTACTGCCAGTAAACATTCAGCGTATTTGGTCGCCATACCAAACAGCGCGGCTAACCACATCCAAAATAGCGCGCCCGGCCCACCGAGCTTAATCGCTGTCGCTACGCCAACGATATTACCGGTTCCAATAGTCGCGGAAAGTGCGGTACATAAGGCGGCAAAGCTTGATACATCGCCTTGTTTACCGGCGTCTTTGTCTTTACTAAACACCATCTTAAGTGCGGTAGGTAAATGTCGAAATTGGATAAGACCGAGACGAAACGTAAAATAGATGCCTGTACCGACCAATAAAATTAAAAGTGGTGGTCCCCAGACAAAGTTGTCTATAGATTCAAGAATAGATTGCAGGTTGTTCATTAGTTCCCCTTAATAAAACGACAGTTAAGGAGAAGAGGGAAAGGGCAGTAATCTGAAAAGATCCCACAAAAAGATCACAGCAGGCCGGTGGTGAAGAAACCACACCTATTTATGATTGTAACTTTCCACTCCTCTGTCCTTTTGCCTGAGAGTTTCACCCCAAATAGGGTTTGCTCCTTCGGCGACCGATTAAACGGTTCTCTCCAGAGGTTCCTCCAACTACAGTCCTCGCCAGCTCTCATAAGAGAGAGCATTAGCACCTGAAAGATTTACTTCTTCGGCGAGCCTGTTTACTCATACTTTGAATAAACTAAGGCTACTCTCCTGCAGTCTTCATCGGAACTGATGATAAGTGCGCTTACCATCAAGGCGAGATATGTTACATAAAGCGTTTTTCAAGACAAGAAAAATTGTGCTTTTGATCTCAATTTTCTGCCGTTTGGTGGTTTGTTAACCATTTATAGACGTAAACGTAGGATGAGGGGTGAAAACTTTACGCTTGTTGTCGATTGTTCTACTTTTTTCTGACTTATCGCGTGTTATAAATGATATACACTACGTGAGAGGATAGGCTAATGACACGACTCATCACCATTATTTTATTGATCGCCATTGCTTTTATTTTTATTCGTTATCGTACCAACGAAAAGTTGCAAAAAGGTGTGGTGGTTTCTTTACTCACTGCTTTTGTCATTTATGCTGCCTCAATTGTGATTACTGAATTAACTCGCTGAGATAGATAGGAGCGAAAGAGTGAACAAACAGACGGACATTGATGCACAAGACGATGTCGTAGTGATTGAAGAACGAGACAAACGCACCTACGTCTACATCGCGTTAGCAGGGGTGTTGGGGTTAGCATTAGGTGGCTTAATCGGTTCAAGTATCACCACGAATAACTGGCAAAAAACATACCATCAGCTAGAAGAAAAATATGAACAGCTCACCCAAGATAAAAGCCAATTAGCTGAAAAAGTGCAATTAAAAGTCGCCAGTGTCGACGCTGAAGTAGCAAATAAACTTCAACAAGCATTAGAAGAGCAACAAAAGCAGTATCAACAAGAGCTGGATCAAGCGCAAAGCCAATACCAAGCGTTAATGGCAGAAAATAAAGCGCTGCAAGCGAAACTTAATACACAGGAAAATGCACTAGCGCAAGTTGAGAACAAAAATTCTAAATTAAATCGGCAAGCCGATATGCAGGCAACGATTTTTGAACGTTCACGCGAACTGTTCCAACGTGAATTGAAAATTAAGCAAGAGTTAGAAGCGCTGCAAAAAGAGAAAGAAAGTTTAGTACCGAAGCTCAAAACGCTCAAAACCGATTGTGATGTCTACCTAGAAGGTAAGTCGTGGGATGCAAAATCAGACGCATGTGATAAGCAAGATGAAGCGAATTCAAGAATTAGCCAAATCGATCAGATGATCCAAGTTCACCGCATGGATTTAGAACAAATCAAAGCGTTAACGGAAAATATAGGCTTATAATTTATATAAATCCCACCAATGTTTCTTTAGCAGGCCTCGCGAAAATGAGGCCTGTTTTATCGTAAGGCTTATTCGGTCAAATACGTTGTTAGGAATTCTGCAATCTTCACCATATCACTGATCGCAATATACTCTTCGGTGGTGTGAACTTTCGCCATGCCCGTTGACAAATTGACGGTCACTAATCCTTTTTCGTTAAAGTTGTTTGCATCACTGCCTCCACCAGTACGTTTGGTTTTTGGTGCAATCCCAACCGATTCAAAGCTCTTTTTGATCGCAACGATATGCGGATGCTCTTCATCCAATACAAAGGCGTTGTAAGCACGAGTAGATTCAATCTCAACCTGCGCGCCATGCTTGTGCGCCGCGGCCTGAAATGTTGACACCATATGTTCAACTTGTAGGCTCAACTTATCATCATTCAATGAACGGGCTTCAGCGACAATTCTAAGATCAGGCATGACGATATTCGTTGCGCCACCTCCATGAACAAGGCCGATATTCGCCGTGGTTTCCTCATCAATACGCAGCAATTTCATTTGGGTAATCGCATCGGCTGCGACGGCGATAGCGCTAATACCTTCTTCAGGAGCAAGGCCTGCGTGTGCGGGTTTGCCTTTTATATTAACGATGATTTTTTGCTGCCCTGGGGCGGCTTTAACGATGGTTCCTATTGGACCACCAGTGTCGAGTACAATCGCCTTAGCCGATTGAATATGAGACATATCAAAGTGTTTGGAGCCTTGTAGCCCGCCTTCTTCATGGACGGTGAATGCAATTTCAATGGTTTTATGAGGTTGTTTTTGCGCTTTAATCGTTCGGATCGCCTCCATAATGGCCGCAATACCCGATTTGTCATCGCCGCCTAAAATGGTGTCACCGTTAGAGCGAATGACGCCATTTTCAATGACGGGTGTGATACCAATCCCCGGTTTGACGGTATCCATGTGACAGCTCAGTACGACACTGTCATCGAGTTGTCCTGCTAGGCGAGCATAAAGGTTAAAGCCATTGGAAACATGTTCAGGTACGGGCAGTTTTTGGACTGAAAAACCAAGCTCACCCAATTGTTCAGACAGCGTTTCTGCAATCTGTTTTTCGTTACCCGATTCGCTGTCAATTTGAATTAGTTGTAGAAAGTGCTCAACCAAGCGCTGTTCATTTATCATGGTCATTTTGTTATCTCGTAGGAAACAGAAGCCATACCATATCGCGTGTGGATGACGCGATGTTCTGCGATAAATCAAAGAAGCACGACAAAACAACCGAATTTTTCGCTTACATATAGCCAATGGCTATTGTTTTTAACTTAATGATTCACTTGTGTTGGCCTAATGTTTTGTTCGTGTAGCTCGACATATAAAAATCATGTGCGCCTAACACCTCGCCCGATTGTGTGTTTTTTGCCGGAGGCAGTGTCGGCTTTTGATAAATGTAGCTAAAATGTTACGCCGTGCTATTTATCTTACTGAGCAACTGGTTATGATTGACTTGTGATTAACGTGGCCAATTAAGTAAAAGTGCTTATTATTCAGTCAAATAAAAACAAATCATCTCTGTGAAATTCGCTAATTTACTATCCTACTGCTCATTAATAGATTTGTGTAACATTTTAATTACATTGACACTATTTGTTCTCCGCTAAACCGTTTTTTGTTATAGGGTTCATTTTTGCTGAAAATTACGCCATGTTCGCAATACTCAACACAAGCGTTAACAAAAAAGGAGCGTGAGATGACCTCAACATTTAACCCATTGGGAACAGACGGTTTTGAATTTGTGGAGTACACCGCGGCTGATCCCGCTGGAATCGCGCAGTTAAAAGAGCTGTTTACTTCTCTTGGCTTTGCTGAGATAGCCAAACATCGCTCAAAAGAGGCGTGGTTATATCGTCAAGGGGATATCAATTTTATCGTTAACTCTCAACCCCATAGCCAAGCTGCAGCGTTTGCCAAAGTGCATGGACCTTCAGTGTGTGGGATGGCGTTTCGCGTTCATGATGCATCTGTCGCCATGCAGCATGTGCAGGCAAATGGCGGGCGAGAATACAAAACACAAATTGGCCCGATGGAACTGAGTATTCCCGCGATTTATGGAATTGGCGATAGCTTGCTTTATTTTGTCGATCGTTATGGTAGCCAGAGCATTTATGATGTGGATTTCAAGTTCTATGCCGATGCCAAACAACGAATGACTCACGCCAATGTTGGCTTGTTCGAAATTGACCACTTAACGCATAACGTCAAACAAGGCCACATGGACGTTTGGTCTGGCTTTTATGAGCGGATCGGTAACTTCCGTGAAATTCGCTATTTTGATATTGAAGGGAAGCTAACGGGGCTAGTTAGCCGTGCAATGACAGCGCCTTGCGGCAAAATTCGCATCCCAATTAATGAATCGTCTGACGATAAATCACAAATAGAAGAGTTTATTCGTGAATACAATGGTGAGGGGATCCAACACATCGCTTTATCCACTGATGATATCTACCAGACGGTACGTACTCTGCGCGAACGAGGGATGGATTTCATGCCAACACCGGATACTTACTACGAAAAAGTCAGTGATCGAGTTGAAGGGCATCAAGAAGATGTTGATCAGTTAAAAGCGCTGCGGATCCTGATTGATGGTGCACCGATGAAAGATGGAATTTTGCTGCAAATATTTACTCAAACCGTCATTGGCCCAGTCTTTTTTGAGATCATTCAACGCAAAGGCAATGAAGGGTTCGGGGAAGGTAATTTCAAAGCGTTATTTGAGTCGATTGAAGAAGATCAAATTCGACGAGGAGTACTCAGCGATGCATAAATGGATCACATTTCCTCATCGAGAAGGGGTATGTTCAAACCAAGCTCATGCCGACTTCCCGCAAGAGGCCATCTATGAAAGAGAAGCAGGACGCAGTGGCTTTTTTGGCCCTGCGGCCCATTTCCATCACCAACATGTACCGACAGGGTGGAGTGAATGGCAAGGTGAGTTAAGGCCGAGAGCCTTTAATTTTAATTTGATCGAGCAAGCCAAACAAAGTTCACCGTGGAGCGTGCCGCATCTATTGCATAATGCACAATGTAAAGTCCGAGTATGGAGGCTGGCTCAAGCGATGGATCATTTAGTGCGTAACGCCGATGGGGATGAGTTACTTTTTATTCATCAAGGAAGCGCTGATTTTTATTGCGATTACGGGCATTTGAGCGTTTCACAAGGAGATTATGTGTTGATCCCGCGCTCAACCAATTGGCGGCTTGAGCCAAGTGAGCCGATGTTCATTCTAATGATAGAGAATACGGATGCGGCGTATGCTTTGCCAGAAAAAGGGCTAGTAGGGAACCACGCCATATTCGATCCTGCGGTTTTGCAAGTCCCGTCGATTAACCCAGAGTTTAAAGCGCAGTATTCAGAAAAGACCACCCAAGTTCATTTAAAACGTCATGAGAAAATCAGCGTCATTACTTATCCATTTAACCCATTGGATGCAGTAGGTTGGCACGGTGATCTTTCCGTGGTGAAACTCAACTGGCGAGACATTCGGCCGTTGATGTCGCATCGCTACCATTTGCCGCCCTCTGCTCACACAACCTTTGTTGGCCAAGGTTTTGTGGTCTGCACCTTTGTGCCTCGGCCGATTGAGAGTGACCCCGGCGCTTTAAAGGTTCCGTTTTATCATAACAATGATGATTACGATGAAGTGCTCTTCTACCATGCGGGTGATTTCTTTAGCCGCGATAATATTGAAGCTGGCATGGTCACTTTTCATCCTGCCGGGTTTACCCATGGCCCACATCCGAAAGCGTTCCAAGCTGGGCAAGAGCATAAGAAAAAATTTACCGATGAAGTGGCTGTGATGATTGATACGCGGCATGCATTACACTTTAGTGAGGCGGCGCAGCAGGTTGAAAATCAACAGTACGTCTACAGTTGGAAGAGCGAATAAGGAAGTGACATGAAGTTAGCTACGCTAAAAAACGGCACAAGAGATGGTTTATTGGTAGTGGTCAGCCATGACTTATCAAAATGCGTTGCTGTGCCTGAGATTGCCGAGCATTTACAGCAAGCCTTAGACCGTTGGCAGGAAACCGCACCGATGCTCAGCGAAATTTATACGGCGCTGAATGAAGGCGAATTGCTGCAAGAGATGCCGTTTGATCAAACCTTGTGTCATTCGCCGCTGCCTAGAGCGTATCAATGGGCTGACGGTTCTGCTTACGTCAACCATGTCGAGTTGGTACGAAAAGCACGAGGTGCGGAGATCCCTGAAAGCTTCTGGAGTGATCCGTTAATGTATCAAGGTGGTTCGGATGCTTTTCTTGGACCGCGTGATGATATTCAAATGCAAGATGAGGCATTGGGAATTGATTTTGAAGCCGAAGTGGCCGTGATCACCGATGATGTCAGAATGGGTGCAACCCCAAGTGAAACTGCGCAAGCGATTCGATTGGTGATGTTGGTTAACGATGTGTCGCTGCGTGGTTTGATCCCTCAAGAGCTTGCTAAAGGATTTGGTTTTTTTCAATCCAAACCGTCTTCAGCATTCTCTCCTGTCGCTGTGACACCCGATGAACTAGGCCGCTATTGGGACGGCGGAAAACTCAACCTGCCATTGCTATCAACCTATAACAATAAACCATTTGGTTGCCCCAATGCTGGCGTGGACATGACGTTTGAATTTCCACAGTTAATTGCTCACGCAGCAAAAACGCGCCCCTTGTGCGCGGGCACTATTATTGGTTCTGGTACAGTTTCCAATAAACAGGGAACCGATTTTGGCAGTGCGATTGCTGAAGGGGGAGTCGGCTATTCATGCATTGCAGAAGTGCGAATGATTGAAACCATTCGGGACGGTAAACCAAGCACCGAATTTATGAAATTTGGTGACAGGATAACGTTAGAAATGCGTGATGATAAAGGGAACAGCCTGTTTGGTTTAATCGATCAACGCGTGGTGAAAGGGTCATGAGTGGCCTCAAGTTATATGGGTATTGGCGCTCTTCAGCCGCTTACCGAGTACGCATTGCACTTCACCTCAAGGCGCTCGATTACCAGTCGATTGCTATCCATTTAGTTAAGGAGGGCGGAGTGCAACATTCAGCCGAGTTTAGCGCTCTCAATCCGAGTGAGTTAATTCCGGTACTGGAAGATAACGGACATTGCATTACTCAGTCGTTAACCATCATCGAATATTTGGATGACCAGTATCCCCAAGTACGTTTGGTTCCGCTATCAGGTAAAGAGAAATATCAGGTTAAAGCACTGGCGCAAGACATTGCTATTGATATTCATCCACTGAACAATCTACGAGTTTTACAATATTTAACGCGTGAACTGGCCGTGGATGAAAGTCAAAAAGGAGACTGGTATCGGCATTGGATAGCCACGGGGTTTTATGCCTTGGAAAAGAAATTGGCGACAGTATCAGGGGAGTACTGTGTTGGTGATCAACTGAGCTTAGTGGATGTTTGTTTAGTACCACAAGTGTATAACGCGGAGCGCTTTAATCTTGATATGGCGCAGTTTCCGATCATCAAACGAATCACTGCTGAGCTTCGTGCTCATCCGGCGTTTATTGCCGCTGCACCAGAAAACCAGCCCGATGCTGAGAGTTAATCGAAAAGCCAGCCTTGCGGCTGGCTTTTCTTTGCGCTGTTTATTGAGCATTCGCCACTAAACTTGCATTGCTGTAATTGTTGTATCCATGCAGCAAAATAGAATAGCGGCCCGGTTGAGCATTGGAGAACTGACACGTTTCATTATTGCCACTGCGATAAGGACGGCAGTCGTATTGCTGTAGATCGGCATCAGTTTGATACTTAACGTATAAATCGGCATCGCCGCTTCCCCCTGACAATACAATACTCAAGTTGCCCGCTTCCTGCAGTTCGAATTGATACCAGGTTTTGCTATTTCTGCTGGCCGATAAACCGTTCACAGGTACGCCATTTTTCAGTTGATTGCTCGGTGTAGGAGGTGTTGAGGCGTTACCCATTTCAACCACATAAGCCAATCCAAGTTTAGTAAATTTCACCGCATGAAATCCTGTTGGGTCGGAATTTTGCAGAGTGTCTTGCGGGCTATGAATATTAGGGTTGTAATCATTAAATTTGGATTCAAAAGGCATCGCAGCTGGGTAACCAACCGCATGCCAAGAGGCATGATCAGAGCAGGCATAACCACAGGTATCAAATCCATAGGTTAATGACGGTAAATATTCATCCAATAGTTGTGTCAAATACTGGGTAAAATTACTGTCGGTGTAATCGCTCATAAACACAATATCTTCGCGTGAACCTTGGTAGTTAGTCATGTCTAACTGCATCACAGACATTACTTTTTTACCTTCGGCTTTAAAACGATTGGCTAAGTCTTGTGAACCTCTAAGGCCCACTTCTTCAGCAGCGTAAGCCATGAAAGCGATGCTGCGTTTAGGACGAAAATTTTGCTCAGACAACAAACGGATGATTTCTGTCACGCCCGCGATACCTGATGCATCGTCGTCCGCACCCGGCGCAATACTGCTTTCGTTGGTTCGAGAACCAAGTGTCGAGTCTAAATGCCCGCCAATCACCACCCATTCGTCAGGTTTTTCAGAGCCTGTAATTGTGAGCATTACCGATTTCTGGTTGTAGCCTGAATGTGTGATTTGTTCTACTTTGCTTGCGGGCAGTGACGCAGAGAGTGAGCGCCAATGATCTGCAATCCAATTCGATGCTTGAGCACCAGTCGAGGTGGTATAAAAGCGATTTTTAAACTGGGTTAAGGTGGTGATGGTACTGGTGATTTGTTGCGCTGATACTGATGGCAACCAAGCATTAACGGTGGTTTGCTGAGTGATCTCCGGTGCACTGAAAGCGTTTAGATTCAGCGGCATTGCGCTGACACTCATCGCACTTTGTGCAGAAGGGTGCACCATATAACCACCACATCGCTGATGATTTTCGTGCATTTCATGTGAAAGCGTCGCTAACTCGCTTACTGGTACTTGCCCAACCCATACTGATGTTTGATTGATAAGATTTTCAGGTAATAGGCTTTGGGCTCCAGAGCGAAGCGCCGTTTGCGTCGCGTCACCACCAATGGAAATCCACACCTTTTCTTCTGCATAAGCGGTACTGAAACAGCCTGCTAGCGCAATCGCCAATAACGTTTGTTTCTGATTCATTCTCTCCTCCCTGGAGTATTATTATCAACATGACGTTGACCATAAACCCTAGGCCAAAAATAGGAATAATGAGAACAATTCGTTTTATACTCAGTTGTTCATAACGGTTGTCACTAAACTATCAATAAGGTATTTCATCGACTGATAAAAAGAAAAAAGCCAGCGAAAACTTCAGCTGGCTTAGAGGTTTTAACGCTGTACCCATACTGGATAAGTGAAGAAAATAAGGTGGGAAAAATTAAAGAGAAAGTGGAAGAGTACAGCCGTCCATAAACGCCCGCTTAGATGATAGATCGCGCCGTAGCCAATACCAGCTAATGTAGCAAATAGCGCCAAAGTCACGCCGCCAGAAAAATGCGCAAGACCAAATAGGGTACTAGCGAGCGCAATACCGAGCCATAGACCGAATTTTTCACTAACGGCTTTTTGTAAATAGCCCCGGAAAAATGCTTCTTCCACCACACAGGTTAACAGTAAATTATTGAGAGCAAAGAGCCACCACCAAGTCGGTAAAGATAACTCGGGCTTAATCGCGCCAAGCGCCCATGCGACAAAAAGCAAAGCAAAAAGAGGAATCGACACTTTACCGATCGCGGCCCAACGAATGGTTTGATGGTTGCCAAGGAGTGGCGGCCAAGCGAGTAGCAAAGCAAAAAATACCATAGGTTTATCTAGGTTCAAGTAGAGACGAAAGGGGGCACTATTTGCACCAGCAAGCACATTATCCAGCACTTTAGGATTATTAAAACCAGGAATAGCATGCAGCAGCAGTGCAATTGCCCATAATAGCAACGCACCATGAGCAAACCATTTCCAGCGGCCTTTCAGTTGTGGAATGTAATAAGCACCACATAATCCAATGGTGACATACAGCAGGGCCATTAACGATAATCGGTCTGTGAACCATCCGCCCACTAACGACAGTGCTAGCAAGGCGAATGCTGGACGTAACTGCTTTTGAAAACTGAAGATAATGGCAAAAAGCAGCGGGATCCAAATCCATAACGATGAGTCAAGTATCATAGAGAGTACCTTAGGAAATCATCCATATTATTTAGTGATGACAGAGTGGAAGAGTGGCGCATTATGAAGAATCATTCTCAATAAAGAGATTCTACCAGTCAGCTAAACGTTTGCAGGCTTACAAAAAGCACTGTGGAGCGTCACTAAAAATGGCGTCAACCGAGTTAAGATGTTTGAACTTTTTTGGATTATTCACCGTGTAGCACCAAATTTGGTAACCCGCTTGATGTAACTCGGCAATGTGTTTTGCACTGATCCATTGATAATTAAGGTTACAGCCAAAGGCGTCAATTTCGGCTAACACTTGCTTATCTTTACGCGTTAATCGCTCGCTCAACACCGCCAATTTATAACCCGGACAATGCTGATAAAGCTCGCGCATGATAGCGTGGCTAAAACTGGAGAGAACAATCTGTTCATTCGGTAATCCACATTGATCCAGTTGCGCTTTAAGT
Source organism: Vibrio sp. B7 (assembly GCF_963888765.1). Lineage (NCBI taxonomy): Bacteria > Pseudomonadati > Pseudomonadota > Gammaproteobacteria > Vibrionales > Vibrionaceae > Vibrio > Vibrio sp. B7. The sequence continues at coordinate 51,637 of NZ_CAWPKR010000037.1, read as the reverse complement.
TGAGCAGCGACTTGAGCAACATCGTGTTTATCCACTTTGACTTCAATGTTTAAACCAAGGCTGTGCTGCTTTGCGAGTGTCAGCAACGTCTCTAATGTCATGATGGGTTCGCCTGCAAATTGAGGATCAAACCAAGCGCCAAAATCGAACTGTTGTAATTGCTCAAGCGTATAAGAATCAATGCGCCCTTTACCATTACTGCAACGATCAATGGTGTGATCGTGGCAAACAACCAATATGTGATCTTGAGTCGGTTGCACATCCACTTCAACCCACTTTAGGCCTAAATCAATAGCGGCTTGCACACTCACTTGCGTATTTTCAGGGTAATGGCCAGCCACTCCGCGGTGGCCAATAATCATAGGCTTCATAGCGTTATCTCTACACAATTAAAACCGGCTCAGCATAGCGCGCGCCTTCTATTTTGTCTTCAAATTGATGGAAATGAGAGACGACGCGCTTTGGACATCACTTTCGCTAATGCTATGCTTATCCAACATCAGGCAGGAGGTCTGATCTGTCAAGTAGGGATAACGGTGAAGCTGCATACGATCAAAGGCTATATTCAGAATATGTATCTGGCTGAATATCCAGAACGATTATTACTGCTAGACGGTGCAAGTCGAGCGGACATTCCTACGTTGCAGTACTTCATTGAGAATGAACTGAACCGTCCTTTTTCTCATCTTCATACCGTTGTGGTAACTCACATGCATCCAGATCACGCTGGAGCAGCTCATCAATTGCGTGCATTAACGGGTTGTAAAATCATCTCTGCCAATAAAGATCATGATTGGTATCGTGGTTTGGACGGATTTTGTATGCATCTAGCCGATCTTGCGCTTGCGCGTTGGATGGCGAATCGCCTAGGCCGCCCGCGGCAGAATTTATGGTATCCACGTGTCTTAAAGCCTGACATTAAGCTCAACGATGGCGAGACTATTCCTCATTTTAACGAATGGCAAATCTTAGAAACTCCAGGGCATACCGACCGAGATTTATCTGTCTACCATGCACAGCAAGGCATTGTGTATGTTGCCGATTTAATGGTTGAAGTGAAAAAGCAGTTGATTGCCCCTTTTCCTATTTTCCATCCCAATCAATATCGCCAGTCACTTGAACGGATCTTCAAGCTCAACCCAGAAACACTGCTTCTTGCACACGGCAAAGAGGGGCGTTTGAGCGAAAAAACCTACCAACACCTGCTAAATACCGCACCTATACGGCCCATCACACATTGGCGAGTGGTCAAAATAAAAGTCAAAAGTTTAATGAAGTCTGTTTGGCAATTTGGGGTCAGTAAAGGTAAATAAAGGGTAGGTGGCTTTAAAACTCATCAACAAAGAGTGTTCGCCGCATACTGTGGTTGTTTGCACCGGAAAAAATCGTTAGAATGCGATCCTTGATGATAATGAGAGCTTTTATCAACAAGGTGATAACACTTCGTTGAAGGTAATGAATAACGTCTATGAATCTTTTAAAAATCAGCTTGTCCTTGGTGGCGACTACCAGTTTGTTCGCAGTAAATGCTTCTACACTCAGTGACGCGAATGCCATCCAAAATAAAACCAATTCGGCTTCAGTCGCTAGCCAACAGAACATCAATCACAGTTCTCAATCAGCGTTGCTGATGCAAGCTGATATCGATCAGTTAAAAGAAGAAGTGAAAAATCTCACTATTTATCGTAATCACTTGGCATCGCTGGTGGAAAACCAGAATCAGGAAGCGCAAAGTCTATCGTCACAAATTGATGAGATAAAACTGACTCGCCAAGGCATCGTTCCTTTGATGTATCAGATGATCGACGGGCTACGTACCCTAATCGAAAACGACAAACCATTAAAGCGCGAAACGCGTTTAGAGCGTTTAGAAAAGCTGGAATCGATGATGGTACGATCGGATGTCAGCGATGCTGAAAAATACCGCCGTATTCTTGAAGCGTACCAAATCGAAATTGATTACGGCACTAAACTGGGTGTTTATCAAGGCGCAGTGGTGCTCAATGAAAACAAAACCATTGAAGCTGACATTTTGTACGTTGGCCGTTTATCGCTGGTGGCTCGTAGCTTAAATGGCAAACAGTATTGGAGCTGGAGCCAAAACTCGCACCAATGGACCAATGTCGATAGTGGGCTATATGCCGATTTAGATACCGCTTTCAAAATGGCCAACAATTTAATCACACCGAACTTAATGACGGTTCCTGTTTCACTTGAGTTAGTAGAGGAGCAAAGCAAATGAAGATGGTTTTCTCTCTCTCATCACTCTGTTTAACACTATTGGCTTTCAACAGCTTTGCTTCTACGGAATTAGTCAGCAGCGCCAAAGTGGAAAACAAACAGCAGCAGCAGCACAATATCGAACGCGAAGCGGGTTTTAAACAAACCGAACAGCAGCTACGCCGCGCCAAAGCAGAGCTAGAAGCTCAGCGCCAAGATTTACAAGCGCAAGCGGATAAGCTAAGCACGCAATTCAGTAATAATGAAAACCGACTAGCACGTTTAGAAGAGCAGCTTCGCTTAGAAACAGGAAGCCTTGGAGAGCTGTTTGGTGTGGTACGCCAAAATGCCAAAGCATTAAGCAGTGAATTGGAATCTTCCATCACTGCGGTTGATCGCCATCAGTATACATCGCGGGTACAAGAAATTGTCGCCGCAAAATCTTTACCCTCGATGCCGCAGCTGACGGGGTTATGGCACAGCTATGTTGAACAGATCATCGCCAGTGGTGAGCTAAGCCGCGTTCAGATCGCATTTATCAATGGTGACGGTGTCACGAAAAATGTGGCCGCTTATCGTATTGGAACCTTTGGTTTGGTGACAGAGCAAGGTTATGTCAAATGGAACGGGGATAAACAAGCCGCCACCGCTTATTTGAAACAACCGGACAATGGACCGATTTTCTCTGGCCTAAATACGGGGGAAATCGAAAGCTTAGTGGTCGATCCTTCGCGTGGCATCATGCTTGAACAGCTAGCCCTTACACCAACATTAGCCGAACGGCTACAAATGGGTGGTGCGGTTGGTAACATCATTTTGGTACTGCTTGGTATTGGTTTAATCATCGCTTTCTATCGCGGCTTCGCATTGGTGATGACTCACCACAAGATCAAAGCGCAGCTTAAAGATGTACAGAAAATTGGTAATAACCCATTGGGGCGTGTACTCAGCGTCTATAACAAAGAGCAAAATCGCAGCGTAGAAGCGTTGGAGCTGCGCTTGCTGGAAGCGGTGGTCGATGAACAAGCGCATTTGGAAAAAGGTTTATCGATGCTGAAGTTATTAGCTGCGATTGCGCCGATGCTTGGGCTATTGGGTACGGTAACCGGCATGATTGAAACCTTCCAAGTGATCACACAATTTGGTAACGGTGATCCAAAAGTAATGGCGGGCGGTATTTCAATGGCCTTGGTGACTACCGTTCTGGGTTTAGTCTCTGCGATTCCACTATTATTAGCTCATAATATCTTAAGCTCTCAAGCCGAAAATATTCGCTCTATTTTAGAAAAACAGGGTATTGGCCTCGTTGCTGCGCAAGCAGAACAAGAATGCCAAGCTTCAATGAGGAATGCGGCGTAATGAACAGCGTATTGCCAAGCGCACTGCTCAGCAATGACTGGCTAACAACCTTACAGCAGTTTATGCAGCAAGGGGGTATCGTCTTATGGTGGCTAGCTGGGGTGGTGGCGCTTTATTGGTTGTTGATCATCGAACGCGTACTGTTTGTGGTATTGAGCTTTCCTAAATATCGAAAAGGGTGGTTAGAGCAATGGCATCAACGCGCGGAACACCATTCATGGTATGCCCATGCCATTCGCGAGGGTTGGCTTGGTGAAGCACAGCAGATGCTGCGCCACAACCTTAACATGATCAAACTGCTCGTGACACTTTGCCCAATGTTAGGGCTACTCGGCACAGTCACCGGAATGATCTCTGTGTTTGATGTGATGGCAAATCAAGGCAGTAGCGATCCTAAATTGATGGCATCTGGCATTTCATTGGCCACATTACCGACAATGGCCGGAATGGTCGCGGCCCTTGCGGGCATGTTTGTGCATGCTCGTCTTGCAAAAAAGTGTCATCTATTTGAATTAAAATTAGAAAAATCGTTAAGGAGTTTGCGATGAGATTAGGCAGACGCCAACCAAGAAATGATGAGGCGCAGATAGACTTAACATCGATGCTCGACATCGTCTTTATCATGCTGATTTTTTTCATTGTCACCAGCTCATTTGTTCGTGAATCAGGTGTTGAGGTTAACCGTCCTCAAGCTTCTCACGCGGTGAGTCAGAAAGATGCGGGTATTTTTGTCGCTATCAATGCATCCAATGATATTTACATCGACAAACGCTTGATTGATGTTGAACGTGTAGAGGCCACCCTAGAACATCTGCTGCTCGAACAACCAGATGCGGCGTTAGTGATTCAAGCGGATGAACATGCTTATAACGGTACGGTTGTTAAAGTGATGGATGCGGCCAAAGGGGCCGGAGTGAAAAATATCGCATTGGCGGCGGAGAAACGTTAATGGGACGTTTACTGCTTGCTTTGCCAATTGCAGGAGCGATTTCGCTGGCGTTGTTCAGTTTTATGGCGTGGATGGTGGATAACGGTAACCAACGCGCTGTAAAACCAACTCAAGCACTGCGATTTAACATGGTGATGATGGAACAAGAACACGATTTACAGCGTCGCCAACGTAGCGTTCCGGAACCTTTAAAGTTGCCTGAGCCGCCACCGCAAGCACAAGTGACACAGTCACAAACTACTGCTACGGCCGCTACATCACTCACTAGTTTACCAGCTTTGGGTTTGGATACCGCGCTTAATGGGGTGGCGATTAGCGCACCAACCTTTGGTGATTTTGGCTCAAACCAGCAAGCAATGCCGTTATATCGTGTCGAGCCTGTTTATCCAAGCCGAGCTCTAAAGCGAGGTGTAGAAGGTTTCGTTACATTAAGCTTTACCATTGATACAACAGGAAAAGCCATCGACATCAATGTCGTCGATGCCAATCCTAAACGTATGTTTGAGCGTGAAGCGATGCAAGCGCTGAAAAAATGGAAGTATCAACCTCAGATTGTTGACGGCAAAGCCATTGAGCAGCCGGGACAAACCGTGACTGTGGAGTTTAAAATTGCCAAATGATGAAACGTATATTGATTGGCTTATCACTTGTTATCGGCTCGCTCTCTTTAAATGCGAGCGAATTAAGTGCGACAACAGTCCTGAAAGTGCAAAAAGCACAACAATTTGCATTAGAAGAGAACCTCACTCAAGCCATTGAGGTACTGAGCAGTGTTGAAACGTCACGTCTTTACGATAAAGCATTTGTCGCCCGGATGCTTGGTGTGTTTTATTGGCAAAGTGGTCAGCCCAAAGCGGCAGTCAAACAGATCAAGTATGCTGTAGAGAGTGGAGAGCTGCAAGATGAGCAGGCATGGACCACCGAACGTATGTTGGCTGATCTGTATGTCAATGAACAACAATTTGAAAAGGCGTTACCGCACTACTACCAATTATTGAAATCCGTTCCGCCTTCACAGAAAGTAGACGATCTGTGGTTGCGTATCGCACAGACCCACTACCAAATTGCACAATGGAAAAAAGTGCTGCATGCGTTGGATAAATACCAAACCGTGACACCACTTAATACTAAAAATCCATTATCACTTAAATTAGGTGCGCAGCTTCAGCTAGAACAGTGGAATGCGGCCATTCCAACTTTAGAAAAGCTGATCATGCTGGAGCCTAACCAAGCCAGTTGGTGGCGACAGTTAGTCGGTTTACATCTGCGTTTAGATCAGCGTCGTCAAGCATTAAACAGTTTAGCGTTAGCCAAATTACAAGGTGTGGAACTAACCGATAAGGATAAACACTTGCTCGCGCAGTTGTATGCGCAAAACGGCATTCCAGAACGTGCGGCGCAAGTTCTGCAAACATTATCTGATGCTGATCAAGACTTAACTTTACTGAAAGAGCAAGCCACTTACTGGCAGCAAGCCAAAGAATGGCAATCAGCGATCAGAACATGGACAAAAGCAGCTGAACAGGATGAGCAATATTATTGGCAAGTGGCGCTGCTGTACAACCAGCAAGGGCAATTTAAAGAAGCGTTACAGGCGTTGGATAAAGTCACCACGCGCGAGAAAAAAGCCGATGTCGCGTTAGCGCGAGTTCATGCGCTGTACAAACTCAATCAACTCGATAATGCTCTATACCAAGCCAAGCAAGCTGAAAACCTAAACCCATCAAGCCATGCCAAAGGATGGATCAAATTCCTTTCTCGTTTACAAAAAGTTCAGCAAGCGCAAACGGCTAATATCTGATCATAGCGCCTCATCTGCCCGATGATGAGGCGTCTGACCTTTTACGATTTTTGAATCGTCATTATCAAGACTGACATTGGTTCGGTTTTGCCTATCTTAGTGATAAAGAGAACCTATTATTGTCTTTCTGATTTTTTCCGTACCATAACGTTTAACGATGAAGTACAGAGAGAGAATCATGATGAAAGCGTTAGTGGTTGAAGGTGGTGCGATGCGCGGCATTTTTGCCAGTGGAGTCTTGGATAGTTTTTTACAACATCAGCATAACCCATTTGATTTTGTATTAGGTGTTTCAGCTGGAGCTTCAAACTTAATCGGCTACCTTGCGAAGCAACCGAGACGCAGTTATCACGTTGTAACTCAGCTTGCCACCGACCGTCTTTTTTTTAACCCAATTCGCTTTATTAAGGGGGGAAATCTCGTCGATGTGCGTTGGCTAATCGATGAGTCCAACCGACGTTATCCGATTAATGAAGACAAACTGTTTAACTCAGTCCCTTTCTTTGCCGTTGCAACCAATATCGAAACGGGTAAAGCCGATTATTATCGAGTGACTCAAGAAAACTTGAGCACGGCCATTGAAGCCACATCCGCTCTACCGATAGTTTATAAGCACACGCCTTGTTTCCATGGTGGTTGCTACACTGATGGAGGGGTTGCTGACTCGATCCCTGTTAAAGAAGCGTATCGCCGTGGAGCACGAGATATTACGGTTGTTTTATCACATCCACTTAGCTATATCATGTCGCCCCCTAAAAGTAAGTGGATGATGAAAAAACTCTTTTCACGTCATCCAAATATGGCTAAATCAATGCTATTTCGTGCGAAACATTACAACCAATCACTTGAATTTATTCGTAACCCACCTTCTGATGCCATCATTCGAGTAATCGCGCCACCTGAAGGGTTTCCCGTTAAGAGATTGACGATGAAGTTACCGTTGCTCAACATAGGCTATGACATGGGCTTAAAAGCAGGGCAAAATCATTTGGAGTGGCTTGAATACACACGTGCAGCCTAAAAACGCTTAGGTTCAAAAGGCTGATAAAACACTATCTACATGTCGTAGCTGTCTATGTAATAAGCTGTTTTTTAGAGATGATTGAGTATGAATTTCATCGCAATTTATCTTGTTTATGGTTTTCATATGAGTGGTACGTGCTAAGTATGTACCACATTTTGATTGATCGAGCCTGATGGCATGCAACTAAAACTATCATTACTCTCCATCGCTTTATTGAACACAATTTCTGTCACTGCAACGGAAAACTCTCAGATGTTTATTCCGGTCACAGCAGCCAATAGTTACCAACATGGCATTGATGTTGCTGAGTACTGGAAAAGTGAAAAACTGGATGGAATTCGCGCTGTCTGGAATGGACAATATCTTCATACGCGTAATGGTAATAAGATCAATGCGCCTGCTTGGTTTACTGCACCATTACCTAATAAAGCATTAGAAGGAGAGCTTTGGGCTGGACGAGGTCAGTTTCATCACGTTCAACAAACGGTATTGGATACCATACCAACCGATGAAGCGTGGCAAAGCATCCGCTTTATGTTGTTTGATATGCCTGAAGCGATCGGTGACTACCAAAAGCGATACCGCAATCTCATCCACTTATCCTCACTCATGAATGCTCAGCACATTACCTATATTGAACATTCACCAATTCACTCAGAAAAAGAGCTGCTTGGGTATTTAGACAACGTAAGTGATGGGCAGGGTGAAGGGGTGATGCTGCGAAAAATTAATGCCCATTACCAAGCCGGCCGCAGTAACGATTTACTTAAGCTTAAAAAACACCAAGATGCTGAAGCTACGGTCATTGGTTATAAACTGGGTTCTGGCAAGTACCAAGGTATGATGGGATCAGTGCTAGTGCGCTTAGAAAACGGTGTTGAGTTCTATATCGGCAGCGGTTTTTCTGATGAGATCAGAAATAATCCGCCAAAGATCGGATCCATTATTACTTTTCGTTTTAATGATCTCACTGCAGAAGGAAAACCAAGATTTGCACGTTTTATGAGAGAAAGGCCAGCAATATAAATAAGGCCAGACAATGTCTGACCTTATTATTGCATCACAACGCCTTTTCGCCACGTTGAAATTCAGAGAATCAAGCTGTTATTTCGATGCAAAATCGAGTTGCACGCTATCGGCTTGTTGATGCATCCAGTGTAAGCGGATACCCAGCATTAAAGCAGCAGAAGATAAGCCAACGATAAATCCTATCCAGAACCCACTGGCACCCATAGGTTCGACAATGAAATCTGTCATTGCTAATACATAGCCCGTTGGCAAGCCAATCATCCAATAAGCGATAAAGGTACGATTAAAAATAGCCGTCATGTCTTTATAACCACGTAGCGCTCCTGCTGCAACGACTTGAATCGCATCCATACATTGATAAATAGCCGCAAAAATAAGCAACTGCATCGCCATGGCTACAACGGCTTGGTTTTCCGTATAAAGCAAAGCCACATATTCACGAAATAGGACCGTTAACGTCGCCGTGATAATTGCAGTAGATAAACCGACTAACAAGCCAACCTGTGAAGCGATGGTTGCCCCTTCAATATTTTTTTCGCCCAGCTTATGGCCAACACGGATGCTCACTGCCGCGCCGATACTCATCGGTAACATAAAAATTAATGATGAGAAATTCAAAGCGACTTGGTGAGCCGCCACCACCAATGAACCGAGTGGAGCGACCAACAATGCGACCACAGCAAATAGAGTAACTTCAAAAAATATCGCTGCCGCCACAGGAAAACCAAGCTTGAATAAGCGAATTTGCGCTTTCAATTGTGGTTTATGGAATTCACCAAAGATATTAATGTGCGCCATGCGTTTAGAAGTGACGACATAAAACAGCAGCATAAAAAACATCAACCAATAGACAATTGCCGTCGCCACACCACAACCTACACCGCCTAGCTCTGGTGCGCCAAATTTTCCGTATACGAAAATCCAGTTAAGTGGAATGTTAACTAATAAGCCCGCGAAACCAATCACCATAGCGGGTTTAGTCAGTGAGATACCATCCGTGAAACTGCGCAATGCTTGAAATAGTAAATAAGAAGGTACGGCAAACATCACGGCGTACATGTACCCGTTAGTTTTTTCAGCCATCAACGGCTCAATATCCATCCACCCCAAAATCCATTGAGTTTGAAAAAGAACACCAATAATGGGAATAGAGACAAACAAAGCTAGCGCTGCGCCTTGCTGTATTTCAAAAGGAATTTTCTTTTGCCGCCCTGATCCGTTGAGTTGCGCTACCACAGGAACCAACGCCATTAACAACCCAACACCAAACAGAATCGAAGGTAGCCAAATACTCGCCGCGATCGATACCGCAGCCATATCAATCGCACTCACACCACCAGCCATGACAGTATCTACAAAGCCCATTCCAGTTTGAGCAATAGAGGCAATCAACACAGGTGTTGCCAATTTGATTAAATTTGAAGCTTCTTGTTTATAACGATGCACAAATATCTCCAGAGGAAGGACAAGCAAAAATCGCGACCAATAATCAACTTATCGCGTAGGCATGGATGATAAAGAAATGTCACACTAAGCTCCATGAAAAACTGATGAAATTACCTAATGTTTATTGGGAAGGTTGCTCGTCGCGCTGTATGTGGTGAAATCTATTTTAGATAAAGCTTGATTAGGCTAGATAGGAGGGCTTGGCGTGTTGCACGTAACCATTAAGAAGAGCGCTTGCCAAGCGCTCACTTTTTAAAAGATTTGTTCATCATCGGCATCAACAAACAACTCTATTTTGTCTAAACGTTCATCGACCATCATATTGAGATGAATCGCATGGCAACAGGCGGGGCAATCGTCATAAAACTCTTGGCTACCATTTGATGCATCTAGGGTGATCCTAATGGAATGACCGCAGTGAGGGCAGTTGACCATTCTTTCCGTATAATTTTTCATATCTCTTTCCTTACATCCTTGGAGATACCTTAATAGTAAGTCGCTAAGTTCCTTTAAGCGGCAAATTAAGTTCAAACTTTGAATTGGCCCATAAAACAACAAAAGAGCCATTTATTAAGGCTCATTTGTTGTCTATACAGTTCGGTTGTTTACACCGTTAAAAGGAGAGGATTTTCTTGATCAAACTTTCCGCTTCGACCAGATAGTGGCCACCAAATTGATTGTAGTGATTGAGGACATGATAGAGGTTATAAATATTCTTACGTTCCACATAGTCCAAACTCAAAGGTAAGATGCTCTCATAGCCTTGGTAAAACTCAGGTTGAAAACCTTCAAATAATTCTGTCATTGCGATATCGCATTCACGATCACCCCAATAACAAGCAGGATCGTAGCAAATTGGACCAAATACCGAGTTTGCCACATTCCCATGCCACAAATCTCCATGCAGCAGAGATGGGCGAGGGCTATGGTTAGCTAAGCGAGATTGGACAACGTCGACCAACTCGCCGATATTGAACAGTTCAATCCCTTTTTCACGTAACAATTGCAATTGCCAGCCGATACGTTGTTCCGCAAAAAAACGACCCCATTTTTTGTCCCACGGATTTGGCTGCAAAGTGGAACCAATATAATTGTCTGCATCAAACCCATACTCTTTTTGTTCTCCCCATTGATGCAGTTTGGCCAGTTGTACACCGAACTCATAGCTGTTCGTCGCGTTATCTAGGGGTTTGGTTGGTAGATAGTTTAGAACAATGAAAGCATGATTTTTACTGGTTCCAATCATCACTAGCTCGGGAACCTGTACTGTTGACGTTTCACGAAGCGAACGTAGGTTTTCACCCTCAATCTCAAACTTAGCTAAGAAGTCTCGTGTGTTCACTTTAACAAAATAGCGTTGCTCGCCATCGCTGATCATGTAGCAATCACTAATGTCACCACCGCTGACTTTTTCTTTTTCAACAGGGTTAAATTCAAACATGAGCGTATCGGATAACTGCTGAATGAGAGTTTGCCACATAACGACCTCTGCCTTGATTTACTTAATAATTCGTAGTTTAGGTCATGGTTACGAATATTTCAGAAGTGCGTGACACATAATTTAGCCACTTTCCTTTTGAGGGAGCACCAATGCTCATAAATGTGATTAAGTGCAAGAATTTGCAGATGCGAATACAGAAATAGTATTAAAAATAACGCTATATTTTTCATAAGTTGATCTTGCTTAGGTGCTAGTAACCCAATTTATAGGATGGCGTATCCTACTTTGGGGAAAATAAATGTTCGTGAAATAGATGCTTATCAAGAAATCGCGGGAAATTTGAACGTCTAAACTATCAAATCTGTGAAAATGGGCTGACATGGCTTAGTATTATTGAAGGTACAGTGATTACTAGCAATTTAGCGGTAAAGCGGAGAATTAAAGTGGTTGTAGAAACCGATGGTTATTTGGCTCTGATAGAGCATCTCTCTTTTAATATGGATGTGTTCACATCAGGCGGAGATATTGGCGCTGAAAGTGTAGAAGATGTTGTGACCGACATGGTTTCAAGCAACATCATGGCTATTTTTGAACAAAACCCTGAGCTACATTCCAGTGTTCGATTCCAGTTGCTCAAAGAAGCCGATTCTGTAGTGGAAGATCTTGGTGAAGTATTGGCGGGTGTTTGGAGTAAACCTGCGACCAATGAACAGATCCTTTTTCTTGATGAATACATCGCCTTAGTGAAGAATCTGTTCGATACTGCCGTTGCGAAGTACGACTAATTGAAGTATGACTAATCAGAGTTAGGCGGGCTTATAATCCGCCTAAATTGCCAGAATTTAGAAGCCCAATAAGGGTTATCGATTCTTGAGATCATCACACCTTTAGACGTAGAGGCGTGCATAAATTTTTTGTCTCCTAGATAGACTCCAACATGATTGCTCGTCCTTGATGTTCTAAAAAAGACCAAATCCCCGCGCTGCGCATTTTGATAATTTACCTCAAAACCCGTTTGACTCTGTGAGCGTGTAGTTCGTGGTAGAGGGATCTGCCATACATCTTTAAACGCTATTTGCACAAATGCTGAGCAGTCGACTCCGTTCAACGTTTCACCACCTAATCGGTACGGCACTCCTTGCCAGCGCTGAAAAACCGTGCCTAATCCATCGTCTTTATCTTGGACAATTGACAGAATCTCTTCTTGAGTAACATAAGTAGGGCCAGAATTGGACGAAATAGGCGATCCTACGCAACCCGTTAGCACACTAGTTATTGATAATGCGAAGAGTATTGGACTTTTAATCATTTATCATCCCAATGAAATGTAACTGAAACATTTTTGAAATATTTCATTCCTACTATGGTTGAGCCTTAACACATTCTCTAATCACTTAGTTGCATTTATCATGAATTCCTCAATAAATAATCGACATTCACTGTCGTTGATTCAAACCATCAGTGCCATTTTCATCACGATGACGTTACTGGTGGTCCTTTTATCCATCACCAGTTTAAAAAGCATCGATAAGGTAGGGCTACAGTTTTCTGGATTGTCTGAACAAACACTACCTTTGGCATTAAATAATGCAAGGTTGACGCAAAATATATTAGAACAAGTACAATCTCTCGGAGATGGCATCCGCACAACGGAATCGGCAGAATTAGAAGCGGTAAACCAGCAATTAAGCCACCTAAACCAGCAGACTGACCAACTTACTGACCAGCTTTTCTCCATCGCTACTCGTATCGGTAACGCGATTACTCAAGATCATCAAGTGTCGTTACGCAGCAAAAGTGCGGCATTTCAGCAGCTCACCTATTCTATTTTATCAACGCAGGCCTCTTTGCTTGAACAGCAGAATGCTATCGATAACGCCGCCACCGCGTTTCGTTACGGATTAAGCTCCATTGGACCGGAGATGAACCGGATCAGTTCATTTCTCGCATTAGATAACCCGGAATCGATGGATGCGGCTAACCGCTTTATTGCCAGTGCAAGTTCGATGGAAAGTACCTTCTTACTGTTAATGATGCAAAACGATCCTGAACAGGCCAAAGTGCAATTTAAGGAAATCCGTAATCGCATGGCGGGAATTGAGCTAGCCTTTGATGATTTTAAAGAGTGGCATCCTGATGTTATGGAGTTTGCGAGCCTGACGGCACCTTATGAAATGGTTAAAGCGGGTTTTGTTGAGCATGGCATTTTAGCACTGATCTTAAATAAAATTGAGCAAGCACAGCAGCAGCGACAAGAAATGGCACAAGCTGCGCAGCTAGCCAAAGACACGGTAGCACTGCTAAATACGATTTCTGCCACCGCAAGTGAGTTGATCAAACACAGTGAGAACGTGGTTCATGACGCAATGCTAATGGTTAAGCAAGTACAATATACTGGCGGCATTATTCTGGTCGCTTTGGTTTTACTTGCATGGCTAGGGTTACGCCACTGGCTAAAGCTGGGGCTGAATAACTTATTGGCCAAGCTTGCATTATTAACTCAACACGATTTTTCTCAACCCGCTCGCTTGATTGGCCCGAGTGAATTTAAAGAAGTTGCTCTACAACTAAACCAAGTTATTGAATCAACAAAATATTCAATTTCTACCGTAACGCGCAATTGTGAAATGCTCTACCAAAATGCCGAAACCAGTCACGATGCAGCCGATAAATCCAACCGCAGTTTAGCCGCACAAAATGATTCGTTGGTTAACATGGTTTCCACCGTGAGTGAGTTGGAATCGGCGATTCGGAATATCGCGCTTGTGACCAGTGAATCTTATGAAGAATCAGTGGCTGCCAGCCAGTTTTCTACGCAAGGGGTGAAAGTAGTGGAACAAAACCGTGTTCGCTTGGAATCTCTTGAAAATACACTGCATTTAAACGATGAAGCAATGCACGAGCTTGACCAGCGCGTGAAGAAAATTCGCGAGATGGTGGATATGATCAGCGGTATTGCTGACAGTACCAACTTACTGGCGTTGAACGCCGCGATTGAAGCAGCAAGAGCTGGCGAACAAGGGCGTGGTTTTGCGGTTGTAGCCGATGAAGTACGCAAATTAGCCAGCGATACATCACAGCAAACCACCAATATCCGGGACATGATGAATGAGCTCACCAATGCAACGCAGCGCTCTCGTCAAGCGGTATCGGATTCGCGCCAAGAGATGAGTAATGCGCTGCAATCGAGTCAAGAAGTCAAAACAACATTTGAGCAGATAGAAAAAGCAGTGGAACAGATTCGTGCTCGAGTTGAGCAGATAAGCGTTGCAACAGAAGAGCAAGAGCGAGCGACGGCCGATGTAAGTCAATCTATCAGCCAAGTCTCATCGCAAGGCGAGCAAACCAAATTACAGCTTGAAGCCATGGTCGAAAGCTCAGAGCAGGTGGCTGAAGTGGCGGGTGAACAGCAGGCTATGTTGCATAAATATACGCTCAACTAGCTTATCCAGTGCGAATTTCTGTATTTTCATGACGTTGTCACTTTTTTCTAAATGGTTGGGTAAGCATTTTATCCAACCACTGCTCACGCTTCGCTCGAAAGAGTGGTAGGCCGATAATGACCTGCTTATGGCCCAATTCTGGCTGCGCACGATAAGTACGAAATAGCCGATCCCAACATGACAAGAAAAAACCAAAATTGGAGTGAGTTTCTCGCACAATGACTGAATGATGCACCCGATGCATGTCAGGTGTCACCACCAACCAGCGAAGCCAACGGTCCATTTTCAACGGTAATTTTGCGTTACTGTGGTTAAACATCGCGCTCGCATTGAGCACAACCTCAAATATCAATACCGCGAATGGGCTGACACCCAACATGATCACGCAAGTGATTTTGATCCACAAAGAGAGAATCATTTCGAATGGGTGAAACCGCGAGCCAGTGGTCACATCAATATCTTGGTCAGCGTGGTGCATGCGATGTAAACGCCATAACCAAGGAGAGAAGTGAAAAAGCACATGCTGGGCGTAAATCACGCCATCAAGAATAATAACTGACAGCGCAATTTCAGCCACTTGTGGTAAATCCACCCAATTAAAAAGACCAATCGAGTCTTGCTGCGCCCAATAAGCCGCTTCAATGGCTAACACTGGCATCAATAGCGATAAGCACACGCTATTTAAACCAACCAAACCTAAATTATTCAGCCAGCGAGTGGCTTTACTTTGGGTGAGTGTTTTACGTGGGCAAGACCATTCCCACAGCGCACAAAGCATAAATACAGCGAAAAATACGCTCAAACGGATCAATTCAGGGTTCAGGTTCATGCTTAATGGCTCATCTTCAATGGTCTTGTGCTAGGAATCTGCTTGTACTGTAAGTACAATCGGCAGCACTTTCCAGCTTGCCGCCCTGATTTATGAGAATCCACGCATTTAACCATTTGTTCCAACATCGCTTAGCGTTATCGACCAAACCTTTTCAAGCTCGTGGTGCGAAAGTTGAACGTTGCGCCTATTGTCAGGTCGCCACGCAATACTGCTTATGTGGTCATCAACCGGATATGGATACGGATATCGCAGTATTACTGCTGGTTTCTGAAAATGAAGTATTTAAACCCAGTAATACTGGTCGGCTAATTGCCGATGTGATTAAAGAAACTTACGTTTATCAGTGGAACCGCACCGAACCTCACGCGGAAATGCTAGCACTGTTGAATAATCCCGCTTATCAACCAGTCGTCATTTTTCCCGAAGAGTATGTGGATGAAAAGCCTCGAGTAATACAAAGCCCTCCCAGCGCGCACGATAAACGCAAACCACTGTTGATATTACTTGATGGAAGCTGGCGCGAGGCAAGACGAATGTTTCGTAAATCACCTTATTTGGATGCGCTTCCGGTGATGTCTATCGCACCTAAAAGCGTATCGCAATATATGATGCGTAAATCTGATAATGAGCAGCATTTATCAACGGCTGAAGTGGCGTCGTTGGTATTGGCTGAAGTGGGTGAGCATCAAGCCTCTCTGCTATTAAGCCAATGGTTTGAAGTGTTTCGAGAAAGTTACTTGCTGAGCAAAACCCGCCTAAAGCATGATTTGAGCAGGCCAGTCTTGAAACGTTTCATCGACCAGCAGCAAAGCGAGACGTGACTCTAAAGTTGATCGATTCGGTGATGAGTAATTGTTCAATCGAACCTATAGACCAGATAAATTGGTACTCGGTCACGGATTGTAGGCTGAGCTCTGTGGATAATGCCCAAAGTTTTATTTTTAGCTCATTGATGAGCAAATTTTAGGAGAGATTGCATGTACTACGGCTTTGATGTCGGTGGCACTAAAATTGAGTTTGGTGCGTTTAATGAGAAGTTAGAACGCGTAGCAACGGAGCGCGTTCCTACCCCAACAAACGACTACAATCTGCTAGTTGAAACCATTGCGCAGTTGGTGAGTAAATATGACGCGCAATTGGGTGTGGAAGGCAAAATAGGCCTTGGCCTACCGGGTATGGAAGATGCTGATGATGCTACGGTATTAACCGTCAACGTTCCTGCTGCAAAAGGCAAGCCGTTACGCGCTGATTTAGAAGCAAAAATTGGCCGCAGCGTGAAGATTGAAAACGATGCAAACTGCTTTGCGCTTTCTGAAGCATGGGACGATGAGCTGAAAAATGAGCCTTCGGTTATGGGCCTAATTCTCGGCACAGGTTTTGGTGGCGGCCTTATCTATGAAGGGAAAGTATTCTCTGGTCGTAACCACGTAGCAGGGGAGTTTGGTCATATGCGTCTGCCTCTTGATGCATGGTTACATCTTGGCGATAACGCGCCGATGCTCGGCTGTGGTTGTGGCAAGAAAGGATGCTTAGACAGTTATCTCTCTGGCCGCGGTTTTGAGCTATTGTACGAGCACTATTATAGCGAGCACAAAAAAGCGATTGATATCATTCACGCCAATGAAGCAGGTGAAGCGAAAGCCGTTGAGCATGTTGAGCGCTTTATGGAACTACTTGCCATCTGTTTTGCCAACATTTTCACAGCCAATGACCCACACGTTGTTGCACTCGGTGGCGGTTTATCAAACTTTGAATTGATCTACCAAGAGATGCCTAAACGCGTACCGAAATACCTGCTTTCTGTCGCGAAATGTCCGAAGATCATCAAAGCAAAACATGGTGATTCAGGCGGCGTACGTGGTGCGGCTTTCCTTAATATCAAATCATAAAATCAAACAAAAAGGGCCTATAATCAAACGGGCCCTTTTTTATATCAGTCAAAAGTTAACTCTTTAACCTAAGTTCTGTTTATTTGGTGTTAGCGCCTTTTTTACCCACACCTACGTTTTCTTTTTGTTGCAGTGTTAGCTTGCTAAAACCTAACTTTTTAAAGTGGTTATCGCGGTAATTGCGTACCGCTTTTGCGTCAGAAATCATTTCCAGCTGCTGTTCCATTTTTAAAAAATCAGTAATATCAATACCTTCTGCTTCGGCTACTGCTTCTTGAATGTTGTGATGCTTTTCGTAAGAAAAAGTCAGCGTTTTATCTTCATTTTTGTAAGTGTACAAAATGGTGCGAGCCATGATCATCTCTCTAAAATCGTCATTCCCAATTTCGGGAAAATAAACAAAGGCTGATCGCTTACTATCAACCAATTGAAAATGGGGGCGTTGGTTGCGCTGAAACATGACTAACCAACATGTAATGTGCTAGATTTTGCCTTTAAGTGGGATAATTGTCACGCTTTCACCACCGAAATAGCGCAGGATATTTCATTTACAACGCTGTACATATTCAATCACAAATGCCGCGATTGCATCGAGATCATTGATGTCCATTTGTGGTAAAGCACTTTTCACAACTTCATCCGCGGCGATAGCGATGATATTTTCATCATTTGGATATAGCCAAGGTTTACCCACTTCAGCACGGTGCAATTCAATTTTTGGAAAGGCGAGGTTTTTACACCCTTCAACTAAAATTACGTCGAGTTTATCGCA
The DNA here is from genome assembly GCF_963888765.1 of Vibrio sp. B7. Taxonomy (NCBI): domain Bacteria; kingdom Pseudomonadati; phylum Pseudomonadota; class Gammaproteobacteria; order Vibrionales; family Vibrionaceae; genus Vibrio; species Vibrio sp. B7. The sequence continues at coordinate 33,432 of NZ_CAWPKR010000037.1, read as the reverse complement.
ATCAAAGCGAGATAAAAGATATTCGAAATCGGGTTCGGCTTCTGGCGTTTCAGTCATCATGGCATGACGATAGCGCGATGCAACTAACATCTGGCTTGCCCCCGCTTTACGCAGCCGATGGCTATCTTTACCTGGTTTATCAATATCAAAATCGTGGTGCGCGTGCTTAAGTACGCCTAATGTTAGGCCTGCTGCCCTTAACTTGGGCAATAAGGCTTCAAGCAGGGTCGTTTTTCCTGTGCCAGAGTAGGCCGCAAAACCAAGTAAAGGGCATGAAGGCGCTTGATATTTCATGATGTCAAAGTTCCAAATTGTGCCAGATCTTGAGGCGTGTTGAGGTTCAAAAAGCAGTTTGGCGAGTCGCTAAAGTCAACGTAATCTGTGTGGCATTCTTGATAAAGACGGGTGATTTTTCTCTCGCCACGTTCTAAAAATGCAGTCAGTGTTGGCAGCACACGTTGGTGAATAAGGGTGAATACGGGTTGAGCGAAGTGACCATCATGGGCGACTAAAATATCATGCGAGTCTTGAGCAGCATGACAAAAACGCGCAACAAGATCGTCATTGATCAACGGGCAATCGCAAGGGACAAATCCGACCCAATCGGTTTGTGCATGGGTTAACCCTGCCTGAATTCCAGCGAGTGGCCCGGGATAATCAGCCATGGTATCGGAAATGACAGGCGCAAACTGACGATACTGTGCATGGTTACGATTAGCGTTAATCGTCAGGCTAGTAGATTGCGGCTTAAGCTTATTCATGACATGTTGAATCAAAGATTGGCCATTGAGTTCAATCAGCCCTTTGTCTTGTCCACCCATACGGCTGGCTTGCCCACCCGCTAAAATAACCCAACTTGTTTGTGTGGGAAGTAACATGAAATGTCTCTTAATTGTGCGATGAGAAGAGCGCCGTACAGACAAGTTAAACTCATTGATTGAGCATCACTCGCCCATTTTTAGTGGCGACAAACCAAGGTAAGGATGATAACCCAACTCATGCCTTGGTGCTAACTGGCTGATGATTATAACCAATCTCACTTGTGCGGGTGGATCTTTTTCATTGCTCTCGTTAAGTTGTTCATTGCTCTCACTAAGACACAAACGCCTCCATTAGTTTGGAGGCGTTTGGTCAAGCTAGGCAGTATTAAGCATCTTCAGGTAGTAGGAATAACCCCACGGGGTTGATCGTCAGGTAAGGGTGATCAGCGTAACTGGGGTCAAATTGTGACGAGTTGAGTTGCAGTAACAGCTCTTTGTTGTGCCATTTAACCAACACTTCATACATCGACCCCATGTAAGCAATACTGGTAATTTGACACTGTTGGCAGGCATCACCGTCCGCGCAGAGCAAAATAGCTTCTGGTCGAACACCAATTTGATAATTCCCCGCAGGCAAAGCCGTGACACTGTCATCATTAGCGGGGATCTTATAGCCATTGATGATCAGGTATTCACCATCATATTGACCCTCAAAAATATTGGCTTCGCCCATGAAGTTGGCCATGAACATCGAGGTTGGGTGCTTATACAGTTGAGTTGGTGAGCCCTGCTGCATGATGTCGCCATCTTTCATCACAATCACAGTATCAGAAACGGCAAAGGCCTCCGCCTGATCGTGCGTCACATACAAAGAGGTGATATTAAAACGCTGTTGCAACTCTCGAATAGTTTCACGCATGCTGCGTCTTAAATTGGCGTCCAAGTTACTGAGCGGCTCATCGAATAGCAATACCTTAGGCTTAAGCACCAACGCGCGAGCGAGCGCTACTCGCTGTTGCTGACCTCCTGAAATTTGGTCAACGTAACGTTCTCCAAAGCCTTCTAAATCAACCAATTTCAAGGCTTCATCCACTCGCTGTTTCACTTCATCTTTACTCAAGCCAATCATTCTTAGGCCATAACCTACGTTGTCATGTAAGGAAAGGTGAGGAAACAGAGCGTAAGATTGAAACACCATGCAGATGTCACGTTGCTGGATGGAGGTGCTCGTGACATCTTCACCATCAATAAAAATTTGGCCGCTGGTTGGTTTTTCGAGCCCTGCGACCAAACGCAGCACGGTCGTTTTTCCACATCCTGAAGGGCCGAGCAGTGTTACAAGGCTGCCTTTTTTGATTTCTAAATCCAAATTACCAATGACGGTTTTATCGCCAAAACGCTTGCAGACATTCTTTAAAACAACAAAGTTTTCATTTTCCATGGTGATATCTCCAATGGTTATTCTTGGTTATTGGCTTTAGAACGAGAAACACGTGCCTCGCCAACGATAAAATCAAAAATTAAAATAATAGCCAACATCACAACAATCAAAATCGAGCCATATGCGATCGCAACGCCATACTCACCATCTTCTACACGATTCAGGATGTAAGACGTTGCCACCCGTGTTTCTGGTGTCACCAAGAAAATAATGGCGCTGACGGTCGTCATTGCTCGAACAAAGCTGTAAATCAGTGTTGAGAGAATTGCTGGTCGTAATAACGGCAACAGAATATGAGTAATGGTTTTAAAGGAGTTAGCCCGCAAACTGAGTGACGCTTCATCGAGCGATTTATCAAGTTGGCCTAGCCCTGCAATACCTGCGCGAATACCTACTGGCACGTTACGCATCACCATGGAAATCACAACAATGGCCGCGGTACCAGTGAGGTAAATAGGCGCATCATTAAATGCAAGAATGTAAGATACCCCCGCAACCGTGCCCGGAACGGCGAAGCAAAGCATGGTTGCAAACTCAATCACTTTCTTACCGTAAAATTGCTGACGGACAACGATATACGCAATCAACAGACCAAAGAAGGCGGTTAATGGCGCTGCAACGCCGGCATAAATCATCGTCGTGATAAGTGATGGCCAAGCACCTTCACTCATTCCCATGCCAAACAGATGAATATAGTTTTTAAGCGTTAAACTGTAATCTACACCCCAGTTCACAGTGAAGCTGCCGAAGATGATGCTGCCATAAAGCAAGATGTTAAATGCCATCCAAAAATAGAGCAGTGCCGAAACCGTATGTTTAAGTAAGGTAGGCAGCGCTTGCACATCGCCACGATATGATTTGCCGGAAATGGTGACGTATGAACGCTTTCCTATCCACAGATATTGGACAACAAAGATCGCCAACGAAAATAGCAGCAAGACGGCCCCAAGTGTGCTGGCGGAAGCGTAATCTAATTGAGCTCCTGCGATGTAGAAGTAAATCTGAGTGGCTAACACATCGAAACTGCCCCCAAGTACAAGCGGGTTACTGAAGTCGGCCAGTGATTGGACAAAGATGATTAAGAAACTGTTGGCCAAAGCAGGCTTGAGCAATGGCATGACAATTTTAAAAAAAGTTTGATAACGATTGGCACGCAGCGTGTAGGACGCCTCTTCCAATGATGGATGTAGGGATTTCATCGCGCCATCTAAAATCATGAATGACATAGGAGCAAAGGCGAGCACTTGTGCCATCCAAATGCCTGTAAAACCATACAGCCAGTTTGTCTGTTGTAACCCAAACCAATCCACCATGAGTTCGGTGATATAACCGGAGCGCCCAAGCATTAAAGTCACCCCAAGCCCAACGACAAAAGGGGGAGTCACAATGGGAAGAATAGAAAAAATTCGCGCAATGAAAGCGGAGCGAGTGGCAATGCGTGTGGTATAGATAGCAAAGATCAAACCAAAGAAAGTGGCACCTATACCCACAGATACGCCAAGCAGTACGGAGTTCCAAACAATTTGTATGATCTGCGCTCGGCTCAAAATTTCAATGAATTGCCACGCAACAAAGTTCCCCATTTCATCTTGGAACATCGGTACAAAGATGGCGATACTCGGAAAGATAATAAAAATCGTGATCAAGAGAACAATCGAGATCAGAGCACCAATCACGAAGCTGTCACCGCCCAAAAACTCAAGACGAGCCAATGCCAATGTCATGACAGCACTTAAGGCAATAAATAGTGCAATGGTTGAATAACCTAAACCTTGCTGGGTATACCAAGAGCTGACCAACACGAAAAACATGCATGCCGCTGAATAACCGATATCAAAATAGTGACGGTGTTTGGCGTACTTATTACCTGCATAGCAAGGGCGAATGAGAAGTACACCCGGAAGCGCAAACCATAACCAAGAAATATTGGCACGGCTCCAACCCATAGCGGCATAAAACTCTTGCGATGTTGAATCAAACACTCCGTAATCAAGTGCAAAAGAGGGCAACAGCACAAACGCACACAATAACGTCAGGATCCAATAAAAAATCGGGTCCCTATGCGAGGTTTTTCGCGGCCGATGTGGTGCAGTGCCTGCTGTAAATTCATTCATTTTTCTGTACCAAAGTTATTTGTAGCCACACGGTGATAAGCCTGGTATTGGCTTTATAAAAAGGGCAGTAGGCACTGCCCATCGAGGCTAAGATAAGGGAATGCGTTGGCTATTCACCCATTTTTACGACATTAACCCACTTATTAATCAATCGCTTACGTTCATCAGAGGATCCATAGGTATCCATGTCATAATCGATCAAGGTTAACTTTTTAGGGTCGAGGGCGTTGGGGGATTGTTCCGCTTGAGTGTTAGTTAAAATTTGGAAAGATTGACCTTCTTTCCATGCCAGCTCTTGTCCTTCTTTTGACATGACCCAGTCAACAAACCGTTTCGCGTTATCAAGGTTACGCGACCCTTTGATAATGCTCACACCACCAATTTCATAACCTGTACCTTCACAAGGCGAAATCAGCTCCAGCGGTGCTCCTTTCGATTGTTCGAGTGAGTAGTCATGCAAAAAACCAATACCAATCGCAATTTCACCACGCGCTGAGTTACGTGAAGGGGTAACACCTGATTTGGTGTATTGAGAGACGTTTTTGTCGAGTGCTTTGAAATAATCAAAGGCTTTATCTTCATCCCAAAGTTGAATGAAGGTGGCTAATGCGGTGTAGGCAGTCCCCGAACTTTGTGGGTCAGAGATTTGAATCTCTCCTTTGTATTCAGGTTTGGTTAAATCATTCCAGCAGCGCGGGATCGGTAATCCTTTTTCAGCCAAACGTTGAGTGTTCACCCCAAAACCTAAAATACCCATATAAACGGCCGAAGAGTAGTTCCCTTTGCGTTTCGCTGGATCTTTAAATCCATCCATAATGAATTCAAGCTGCGGAGATTGGTAAGCGTGTAAGAGATCCATTTCACCCGCCTGTGATTGAGGATCCAACGTGCCGCCATACCAAACATCCGCGCGTGGGTTCTTCTTCTCTGCTTCGATTTTGGCCAGCGTGCTGCCAGAGCCATTGCGAACAAAAGAGGTTTTTACGTCATATTTATCAGAAAAGGCTTTAGTCGCTGTCTCGCACATGGCGTTAGTGGCACTGCAATAAACCACGAGTCGGCCTTCAGCAAATGCTTGAGGCGCGGCAAGCGAAGCACCGAGAATGCAGGTAGCAAGTACACTGCGAGGTAATCTATCTTTCATGTCTGTTTCCTCTTGTTATTTTCATTACTTAACGTAGACGTAGGGCAGCGTTAAGTTTCATCACATTCCTGTGATTTCGTTTTTGCTGCATGACACAGCGAAATCAGAAAACAACGTGAGGAAAGGTTATGACATAGTGACGGCATTCCCTGCACGCTGTTGCGCTTTTAAAAAGGGCAAAATCAGTAATCCAATCAGTGCGGCTGAGAGGGTAATGACACTGAAAAATCCTTCCCAACTAAATTGTTCAATAATGACAGCCAATGGGTAACTGGCTAACGCTGCACCAAGATAGCCAAATAAGCCGACAAAACCGGTCGCGGTTCCAGCCGCATCCTTGTGCGAACATTCAGCGGCGGCCATTCCTATCATCATTTGCGGACCAAAAATAAAAAATCCGATGGAAAAGAAGCAGCCCGACAACACCACAAAGTTGTCAATCGGTGTTAGCCATAACGCGGCCACTGAAATGAAAATGCCTAGCGCAAAAATCAAGTTCATCGGCGCTCGATTGCCTTTAAAAAATTTGTCCGAGCCCCAACCACCAAATAGCGATCCTAAGAATCCTCCGACTTCAAACATTGATACGGCAGCGTTGGCCGAAAAAAGCTCATAACCATGCCGTTCAGTGAGGTATAAATTACCCCAATCATTTAGCGCGATACGCACCACATACACCAGTAGATAGGAGCTACATAACAGCCAAATGTACTTATTCCCTAGGACGTAACGACGTAAAATTTGGCGAAATGGCAGCCCTTTACCTTCAGACTCATGGCGCTTTTCTAATTCATCGTTACGCCACTCACCCACTGGGGGTAACCCTAACGTTGTGGGCTTATCTTGCATGCGAAAGCAGAGCACTAAACCAACGATGATCGCCAAGCAACCCGGTGCAATAAATCCGTACCGCCAACCAAAAGTCACAGCGATAAAACCAATGCTGATCGGAATGAGCGCGCCACTTAAATTGTGGCAAGTGTTCCAGATAGACCACCAAAACCCACGTTCAGATCGGGAATACCAAGTAGTGAGCAATTTAGCGCACGGCGGCCATCCCCAACCTTGGAAAAAAGCGTTCAATGTCCAAAGCACGGTAAATGCGGCTAGGGAAGAGCTCAAACCAAACAGCACATTAACTACGCCCGTTGCAACCAGCCCCAAACCCATGAAGTAACTCGGTTTTGATTGGTCGCTGACCATGCCAGAAACAAACTTTGACAAACCGTAAGTCATGTAAAAGAGCGTACCAAGCAGACCAACATCGGAATGTTCAAGCCCGAGATCAGTGAGCATCGCAGGCATGGCAAAATTGAGACTTTTGCGTGTGAAATAAAACACCCCATAGCCGACGTACATCGATAACATTAAATGCAAGCGCCAGTAACGATAGGTTGCATCAATGTCCTGTGGTTCTATAGGTGCTGATGTCGGTTTTGAAATCAGAAAACCCAGCATGCTATGTTTCTCCCTAGTGCTAAGAGATGGTATCGGAGTGATTCACCAAATGAATGAGACAAAGTTATAAGTGACTAGGAAATTTTCCTAGTTTGTTGATGTTGTGAGCGGTTTTGTGGGCAAGTTAACAGTTATGCGCGTCCCAAGCGGTATTTGGCTACGCTGCGATTCAATTAAAAATGTGCCACCCAGTGCGCTGACGCGTTCTTCGATGCCGAGTAAGCCTTGGCCTTTGCTGCGCCAATCGGAAGCTAAACCAATGCCATTATCACGCAGCTCGACACTGAACATGTCACCGGGAACAAGGCTTAATTGCACGGCTGATGCTTGTGCATGTTTGCACACGTTATTAAGCAGCTCTTGAATAATTCGATACAGTGTAACGGCCGTAATGTCATCTAAACGCTCTGCAAAAATTCCGAAATTCAGACGAAAATCGACGTGTCGTTCCGCAAATTTCATTTCACTTGCAAGCTGCCGAATTGCGCTCTCAAGCCCCAACTCATCAAGCGCATGAGGGCGAAGATCGGTTAATAATTGACGTGTCGATGAGTGAATTCGTAGCGCGAGCGTGTTGATCGTCTCAGCGATGTTGGTTTGTTTTTCATTTTGTGCCAAGCGACTAGCGAGCATGGATTGGATCTGTATCCCGGTGATATTTTGGCCAATTTCATCATGCAGTTCGCGTGCAACTGATTTTCGGATTTGCTCTTCAACCTTGACTAATTGCCGAGCCAGTTGCTGTTTGTTCGCGAGTTCGATTGCCAGCTTTTGGTTAATTTTAGCTAAGCGTTGCGCCAAGAAATATTGACGGCTAATCGCAATACCAAGCCCTAAACCAACAAAAGCCTGCGTCGCTATAAAACTTTGTAGTTCAATATCGGATTCAAATGAACCTGTCATTTGCCGTGCCGTAGCAAGCAAAATACTGTTCATTAGGCTAGCCAATACGCCGCCTTGCCAACCGTATTTATAAGCCATAAAAATATTGGGAAGCAGGAAAATGAGCAGGGCGATCGGTTTGAGCTGCTCTAGCAAGGTTAACTCCGCGATCAATCCGCCACTAAAAAAAAGCAAACACCACAGCAACGCAGAGGGGCGAAGTGTTACGTCCTGATGAATAAGATCGGGTGACAGTGGTCTCCAGATCTGCTGATGTAGATAATCGTACAGGAGAAATAAGAACGGAGTGAGCAGTATACCGCCGGTCAGAGCTGAAACGGTCGCTTGTGCCACGTAATGCAGTTCGAGGTTGAGCGGTTTGACCAACAGCAAAACCGAGCTCCCACATAAGATGCCGTAAACGACCGTCAACCCGGTAAGCGCCAACAGTTTTTTCCAATAAACGTGCAGTGATGTCCAGAGAGATTGAAAGGCAATCGCCAGCCAATAAGCGATCAATGCAAACAGCAGTAATAGATATTCATGAGCAGCGATAGCCAACACATGCCCGAGCGACACCACTATAGCCATTTCGCATAAAGTGATCCCAAGCCAAAAACGACGTGGTGCAAGAGCGAGTGTGGCCAGCTTTAAGCCTGTGGGCAAAAACAGACCAGCCAGCAATAAATCAGGAGTTAAGTAGCGGCTGATGTTCCATAAACAAAACCAACCAATTGAATACAAAACGCATGCAAATGCATAGCTAAAGCCAGAGGAAAGAGACAACCGAGGTAAAGCTTCAGAAAATCGATGATGAAAATGCATAGTCGCTTCTATAACGTCTCGTTAACCAACAGTTGGTGAGTAATAGCAAAGCGGATGAGATCCACATTGTTGGTAAGCCCCAGTTTGCTTAAAATATTTGCCCGATGCACGTGAATCGTTTTGTGGCTAATTGATAAATCGTAACCAATCTCTTTGACGTCTTTGCCTAAAATCAGGTGATCAAACACCTCTCTTTCGCGTTTAGTTAACCCTTCAAGGACAGATGGCGTACCTGAAGCATTGCTTAGGTTAATTAAGGCATCGGCACACAAATAGCGATCACCATTAGCCACGGTACGAATGGCGCTCACTAACTCTCCAGGCCCACAACGTTTTGATAAATAACCACAAGCGCCAGCTTCTAACGCTTTACTGACAAAGGACGCTGAATCATAAATAGAGAGAATGATGGCTTTAAAGTCCGGCTGAGCGCGGCGCAGTTTCTCTAACAACACAAGCCCACTTTCGTCGGGCATTGAAATGTCGATAACTGCCACATCGATAGAAGCGTTCACCAGCGCACGAAATGCTTCGCGCGCGCTACCATACTCACTGTGGACATGAATGTCTGGTTCAACCGATAACAGTTGTGCAAAACCAGAGCGAACCATGAGGTGGTCATCCACCAAAGCAACTGAAATCATACGGGTATCCTATAGGTTTGCAGTGATAGTCGCAGATGTATCAATAAGTATCAAAAACCAGCGCAGGGGATGTGATTGCTCTCTCGAAACTTATGATCAGTGGCAGGTAGGCATTAAATGAGCGAGTTACTCGCACTACGAGGGCAGTGAAACAAAAACATCGCTTGCAGTTCGAGCCTTGAACAAGTAACGTTGCGCAGTTTTTTATACAATTCACATTTATTAAGGTACTGGTTTTGATCTCCACCGCGAATATCACTCAACAATTTGGCGCAAAGCCTCTGTTTGAAAACATTTCCGTTAAGTTTGGCGAAGGTAATCGCTATGGCCTGATTGGCGCTAACGGTTGTGGTAAGTCAACATTTATGAAGATTCTAAGCGGAGAGCTTGAACCTTCGAGTGGTAACGTTAGCTATGATCCTAACGAACGCGTGGCGAAACTGAATCAGGATCAATTCGCTTACGAAGAGTTCACGGTTATCGACACGGTAATCATGGGCCACAAAGAGTTGTGGAAAGTTAAACAAGAACGTGACCGTATCTATTCTCTGCCTGAAATGACCGAAGAAGATGGCATGAAGGTTGCGGATCTCGAAACTGAATTCGCGGAAATGGACGGCTACATGGCCGAGTCTAAAGCCGGTGAATTGTTGCTTGCGGTAGGCATTCCTCTTGAACAGCACTTTGGTTTGATGAGCGAAGTGGCACCAGGTTGGAAACTGCGTGTGCTATTGGCGCAAGTTTTGTTTGCTGAACCACACATCATGCTGCTTGACGAACCAACCAACAACTTGGATATGGATACCATTCGCTGGCTAGAAGATACGCTAAACCAACGTAACTGCACCATGATCATCATCTCGCACGACCGTCACTTCTTAAACAGCGTATGTACACATATGGCTGACTTGGATTACGGTGAACTGCGTCTGTACGCGGGTAACTACGACGAGTATATGACAGCGGCATCGCAAGCGCGTGCTCGTCTGCTCTCTGATAATGCCAAGAAGAAAGCACAGATTGCTGAACTGCAAACTTTCGTTGCACGCTTTTCTGCGAACGCATCTAAAGCGAAGCAAGCGACGTCACGAGCTAAGCAGATTGACAAGATCCAATTGGACGAAGTTAAAGCGTCTAGCCGCCAAAACCCTTTCATTCGTTTTGAACAATCGAAAGAGTTGTTCCGCAACGCGTTAGAAGTTGAAAACCTTAGCCAAGGTTTTGAAAACGATCTATTCAGTAACTTCAACGCCATTTTTGAAGTAGGCGAACGCGTAGCGATCATTGGTGAAAACGGCGTCGGTAAAACAACACTGCTTAACACCTTAGCGGGTGTACTTGAGCCTCGTAGCGGCAGCTACAAATGGTCTGAAAACGCGAACATTGGTTACTACGCTCAAGATCACGCGCACGATTTTGCCGAAGATATGAACCTGTTTGACTGGATGAGCCAATGGCGTCAAGAAGGGGATGACGAGCAAGTGATCCGCAGCTTCTTAGGGCGCATGTTGTTTGGCCAAGATGACATCAAGAAATCTGTTAAGGTCATCTCTGGTGGTGAACAAGGCCGTATGTTGCTTGGTAAGCTAATGATGCATAAGCCAAACATGCTGTTGATGGATGAGCCAACCAACCACATGGACATGGAATCGATCGAATCGCTCAACACGGCGTTGGAGAACTACAAAGGGACTCTGTTCTTCGTATCTCACGACCGCGTATTTGTGGATTCACTGGCAACGCGCATCATTGAAATCCGTGATAACAAACTGACCGATTTCAAAGGCACTTATGCTGAATTCTTGAAATCTCGTGGCGTAAACTAATCCACGGTTTACTCTTAAGAAAAGGCTTCCTGCGGGAGGCCTTTTTAATGCCTGCAATCTGGAACGAGCCAAAAAATAGAGTGCATTAAAATGGAGCGCACGTTCCAATTTGGTGCGCTTCTTATGAATGCGTTTATTCTTCCATCATGCAACAACTCCCTTGATATTTATATAATTCACTCTATTTCAATAAGTTATTTGATATTGAAAAGTTATTGATTCATTTGTTTATTTTGGAATGTATTTTGCTTTAAGGCTGTTCAATACCAATAACTCACTATATTGGTGAGAAAATAATCAAGTAGCACAGGATTGGTGCACAACATTTCAATGGAGAATCACTAAGATGACTCAAACCGTAAGTCAGGTTCAAGGTGCCGTACAAGCCCTGACTCAAAGTTCTGATACGCTATTTTTGCTGCTCGGTGCAATCATGGTGTTTTTAATGCACGCCGGATTTGCCTTTCTTGAGGTGGGGACTGTGCGTAAAAAGAACCAAGTGAACGCGCTGGTAAAAATTCTCGCCGATTTCGGTATTTCTACGATCGCCTATTTTTTTATCGGTTACTGGATAGCCTACGGCGCTCATTTCTTTGCTGATGCACAAACCCTTGCCCAAGGGAACGGCTATCATCTAGTTAAGTTCTTTTTTCTATTGACGTTTGCCGCCGCTATTCCTGCTATCGTTTCTGGAGGCATTGCCGAGCGCGCTCGGTTTTACCCCATTCTCATTGCTACTTTTTTCACCGTCGGGTTTGTTTATCCGCTGTTTGAGGGAGTGATTTGGAATGGCAATTATGGCGTGCAAAGCTGGTTTGAAGCTCAATTCGGTGCTGCTTTTCACGATTTCGCTGGTTCGGTGGTCGTGCATGCGGTCGGCGGATGGATTGCACTCATCGCTGTCATGTTTCTAGGAATGCGTAAGGGAAGAGTACGTGCAGGAAAGCACACCAACTTTGCTCCATCCAACATTCCGTTCCTAGCATTGGGCGCGTGGATTCTTTGTGTGGGCTGGTTTGGTTTTAACGTCATGTCAGCGCAAACATTAAATGGAATTAGTGGATTAGTCGCGATGAACTCTTTAATGGCCATGACTGGTGGTATTTTAGCAGCGTTAATTGTCGGAAAAAATGACCCTGGCTTTATCCACAATGGTCCTCTAGCGGGATTAGTCGCGGTGTGTGCAGGATCGGACTTGATGCACCCACTGGGTGCCTTAGTGACGGGAGTGGTAGCGGGTGCTTTATTTGTTTGGTTGTTCACTCAACTACAAAACCGAACGAGAATAGACGATGTATTAGGTGTATGGCCATTACATGGTGTTTGCGGCGCATGGGGTGGGATTGCCGCTGGTATTTTTGGCCAATCATCACTCGGCGGCCTAGGTGGTGTCAGCCTCGCCGTTCAACTACTAGGAACCTTATTGGGTATTTCAGTGGCAGTATTGGGTGCCGCAATCGTTTATGGCTCTCTCAATGTATTGACTGGATTGCGTTTATCTGAAGAAGACGAATTTAACGGCGCGGATTTGGCTATCCATAAAATCTCCGCCATTAACGAAGATTGATTACATATAGACCGAAGTCGCGGGGTACTTCGGTCTATTTCATAGCTCGGTTTATGTCACAGAAAATAAGCAATCAATGGCCATTTTATACTATGGTCTAACCCTCAAAACTACTGTTGTTATTGCATCGGTGCTAAGCTAGCAAAAAAGCGTGCAATAAGGACATAGTATGAATTTCCCCTACAAGAATATCGTGATCCTCACGGGGGCAGGCATTTCAGCGGAATCAGGCATTAAAACATTTCGTGCCCAAGACGGATTATGGGAAAACCATAAAATAGAGGATGTCGCGACCCCTGAAGGTTTCGCACGTGATCCCGATCTCGTACAGGATTTCTATAATCAGCGTCGTCGAAAACTCCAATCTGAATCAATACAACCTAATGCCGCCCACATCGCGCTTGGTAAATTAGAGCAAGAGCTAGAGGGAAACGTAACGATTATTACGCAGAATATTGATAACCTTCATGAGCGGGGTGGTAGCAAACAGGTGATTCATATGCACGGTGAGCTGCTTAAAGCACGCTGCAGCGTTTCTAACCAAGTAATAGAGCATAAAGACGACATTCTGAGCGGAGAGCTTTGTCATTGCTGTCAAATTCCAGCTCAAATGCGACCTCATATTGTTTGGTTTGGCGAAATGCCACTGCGCATGGGCGATATTTATTCAGCACTCGAGACGGCTGATCTTTTTATCTCTATCGGTACATCGGGCGTTGTTTATCCTGCTGCAGGCTTTGTTCATGATGCCAGAATGCATGGCGCGCACACCATTGAGATCAACTTAGAACCGAGTGCCGTTGAAAGTGAGTTTGAGGAAAAACGCTACGGTAAAGCCAGTATTGAAGTTCCGCGGTTAGTGGAAGAGATATTAGGGTTAGAAATGCCAAAAAAGAAACACGCCTAGAGTAGGCGTGTTATCTAAACATTGAATATGATCAATTATTTACTTTGAGCTTCTGGAAGTATTCGTCGTACAACACATTCGCTTCTCCCACCTCATCTTGCCAAAACCCGCTGTCCATCACAGATTGTGGAGGGAAGATATTAGGATCATTGGCGAAAGATTTGGGTAACAGTGAATAGGCTGTTTTAACGGGAGTTGGGTAACCAATTTCTAATGCGATTTTTGCTGCATTCTCAGGACGCAATAAGAAATCAATCATCTTATGAGCCGCATCAACGTTTTTGGCCCCAGCCGGAATGGATATGCTATCCATCCAGAAAATCGCGCCTTTTTCTGGCCAAATAATGTCAATTGAAGCGCCTTCTTGGCGGGCCATATACGCCGAGCCATTCCATAACATACCTAAAGAAACTTCACCCGCTAAAAAAGGGTTTGCCGGAAAGTCGGAGTTGAACACTAACACGTTTGGAATCAGTTTTTTAAGCTCTTCATAGGCCGCTTTAATTTCGTCAGGATCCGTCGTATTAGGTGAGTAACCAAGCTTACTCAGTGCAATATGGAACACCTCACGAGCATCGTCCATCATCATCAACTGACCTTCCCATTTGGCATCCCATAAGTCGCCCCAGTTTTTGATCAGTGATTTATCAAGCATATCGGTATTAATACCAATCCCCGTTGCGCCCCAGATATAAGGGATAGAAAATTTGTTGTTTGGGTCGAACGATTTATTGAGATAGTTAGAATCAAGATCAGCAAAATGAGAAAGCTTAGCGTGGTCAATCTCCTGCAACATGCCTTCTTTACGCATTTTAGAAACAAAGTAGGTGGATGGCACGACAAGATCGTAACCGGAACCTTGAGTCTTTAACTTGGCATACATGCTTTCATTAGACTCATAGGTTGAGTAAATGACTTTAATTCCTGTCTCTTTAGTGAAATCTTCGAGAACGTCGTGGGGGATATATTCAGACCAGTTGTAAAAATAAAGCTCTTGATCTGCAGCCATTGCAGGCGTAGTGAATAGAGTTGCTGCGCAAATAGCGCCAGCATACAGTGTGCTTTTCATTACGTTTCCATTTTAGTCGGTGCCAAAGCTTAACTAGGCAAGGGTGCGTGATACGAAAGTGCAAAGTATACCAGTTTTAACGAAAATAGGCAGCTAGTGCTGCCTATTTCATACTTTTTGCGGAATTATTGACCCGCTTTTAACTTCATAAAGTAATCTTCATACTGCACAGTTTTTTCACCCACGGCAGATTGCCATTCAACACGATCTAAATCATCTTGAGATGGGAAAAGAGCAGGGCTGTCTTTAAATTTCTCATTAGACGCTTTCACGCCGGTTAAATAACCCGTGTCGCGAGAAATTTGTTCTGCAATTTCTGGACGTAGCAAGAAGTCGATCATCATATGTGCGGCTTCTACGTTTTTGGCACCAGAACTGATAGCAAAGTTGTCAACCCAACCGATACCGCCTTCTTTAGGGAAAACAAGCTTAATTGGCAAGCCTTCTTTTTGCGCCGCTGCAGCAGAGCCATTCCACAGCATACCTAAGCCAACTTCACCAGAGAGGTAAGGAGCGGCAGGATTATCTGAGTTAAATACCAATACATTGGGCATTAGTTTTTGCAGCTCAGCGTAGGCCTCATCAATTTGCTTTTCATCCGTAGTGTTACCTGAGTAACCTAACTTACGAAGGGCAATGTGGAATACCTCACGAGTATCATCCATCAACATTAGCTGGCCTTTCAACTCTGGGTTCCATAGGTCACCCCAGCTTTGGAAATCATTGGGATCATACATATCGGTATTAACCGCAAGCCCAGTGATAGCAACCACGTGTGGAATTGAATAATCATTATTTGGATCGTAAGGTTTATTCAAATAGTTGTTATCAAGGTTTTTAAAGTTGCTTAATTTAGACTTATCAATCTTTTGTAACATACCTTCATCGCGCATTTTAGAAACGAAGTAGGTGGATGGAACAACAAGATCATAACCTTGGTTGTGAGTTTTTAGCTTTGCATACAGGGTTTCATTCGATTCATAAGTTGAATAAATGACCTTGATGCCGGTCTCTTTCGTAAACTGCTCTAGAAGACCACTGTTAATGTACGGCCCCCAGTTCATGAATACTAGTTCCTTGTTTTCATCCGCTGTTACTGCTCCAGAGAACAAAGAAAGCGCACATGCACTACCAGCTAATAGAGTAGCCCATTTTTTCATTGACGTTAGCTCCAAACCAAACGTTGCCTATTTTTAGGCGTTAGATAGAAAAACAGAATGACGATTTGTCATTCTGTTTCGCGTAATGTATTACAAGATATCGATTCTACTTCACTTTTTCCCTTGCTAACAACTGTGATGTGATTACTAGAGCCAATGAGACAACTAACATCACGGTCGCCAGAGCGTTAACTTCTGGGGAAATGCCAACTTTAACCATAGAATAAATCTTCAATGGTAAAATTTCGTAAGTAGGGCCGGTTACAAACGAGCTAATGATCACATCATCTAATGACAGTGTGAAACTCAGCAACCAACCAGCCGCAACTGCCGGTTTCGCTAATGGCAAAATGATTTTGGTCAAAATCACCCATTCGCCAGCACCGAGATCTTTGGCAGCTTCGAGCATCTTTACATCAAATCCGTTGAGGCGACTGTAAACAGTCACAACAACGAAAGGTAAGCAGAATGTAATGTGTGCAATCAACAAAGTAAGAAAACCTAGCTGAGCACCTAACACTAAGAATAGCGCAAGTAGCGAAATTGCCATGACAATATCTGGGGACATCATCACAACAAACAACATACCATTAACTGCACGTTTACCTTTAAATTGATAACGAAAAAGGGCTACAGCAGTTAAACTGCCAATCAGCGTCGCTGCTGTGGCTGAAAAAACCGCTACATTCAGCGAGTGCCATGCGGCCTGAACTAAGCTGTCGTTTGCAACTAAAGCGTGGTACCACTTGGTAGTGAAACCGCCCCATTTAATACCAAATTTGTTGTCATTAAATGAGTTTACAATCAGCACTATGATCGGTAGGTATAGAAATACATACACTAAACTCATAAAGCTAAATCTAACTGTTTTGCCCATTAGTCTAGCTCCACTTTCTTATTCAATAACTTACCAGCACGATAGTATGCATAAAGCATTACAGCCATCGCCAGAGTCAAGGCAATGCTGGTCGCGGCGCCAAATGGCCAATCACGAGCATTCAATACTTGGCTCTTAATCACGTTACCAATCAGTAGGTTTTTCGCGCCACCGAGTAAGTCAGCAATATAGAACATACCTAATGCTGGCAGTAACACCAATAAGCAGCCCCCGATGATACCCGGCATGGTCAATGGCAACACTACCTTCAGCAAAGTTTGAAGCTTATTTGCCCCTAGATCTCTCGCGGCTTCAATGTAGGTATCGTCCAATTTTTCAATAGCAGAATAGAGCGGAAGAATCATAAAAGGCAGCAAGATGTAAACCAAGCCAATCATTACCGCTGTCTCGGTGTACATAATACGCAGTGGTTTGTCTATGATGTCTAAAGCCATTAAAGCTTGGTTTAGGATGCCTTGCGTACCCAGCACTATTTTTAATCCGTAGGTACGGATAAGAGAGTTCGTCCAAAAAGGAACAATCACCAAAAACAGCATAATTGGACGCCATTTTTGTGGCATTTTTGCGACAATGTAGGCAAATGGATAACCAATAACCAAGCAGAGAAGGGTAGCCACAATTGCCATATAGAAAGAGTGCATGAGCACTTTGGCGTAAAGTGGATCCAATAAGCGTGTATAGTTATCAAGCGTGAAGGTCATTTCAATTAAGTTGGCTTCATCGCGAGTCAAAAAGCTAGTACCAATGATCATAACGTTAGGGATTAGCACAAACAGCACTAACCACCCAACAATCAATGTGATAATAGCATTTTGAAGATTAAGCTTCTTGCTCATCATCGAGTACTACCTCCCAGCTTTCAACCCAAGTGATAGCGACTTTCTGGCCGAGAGAATGGTCCACATCAGGATCATCTTCGTTAAAGAATTCGCTAACCGTCACGCGCATGCCTGATTCTTCCAATTCGACTACAGATTCTAGAGTCATGCCTTTGTAGGTACGTTCTGTCACGTGCCCAACAATGCCTTTTTCTTCTGACTCTTTAATCTCTTCGATGCGAAGATCTTCAGGACGCAGCAAAACTTGTAGTTTGTGTCCGGGTTGTACATTTTGATCGTGGTAAACCACCGCTTCAACACCTTCGATATGTGCACGAATACGCTTATCGTCAATTCGTTCAATCGTTTCAGCATTAAATACGTTGATCTCACCGATGAAGCGAGCAACAAATAGGTTTTTAGGGTCTTCGTAAATTTCACGTGGAGAGCCATCTTGCTCAATTTTCCCTTCACGCATAACAATAATGCGATCCGACATTGATAAGGCTTCTTCTTGATCGTGCGTAACGAAGATAAAGGTGATCCCAAGCTGACGTTGAAGCTGCTTAAGCTCCATTTGCATCTGCTTACGCAGTTTATAGTCAAGCGCGGATAAAGATTCGTCAAGCAACAGAACCTTAGGTTTATTAACAACGGCACGCGCGATAGCGATACGTTGTTGTTGACCACCAGAAAGTTGACTTGGTTTACGCTGGGCCATCGCGTCGAGGCGTACCATCCGCAGTGCTTCCATCACACGGGGTTCAATGTCCGCCGTTGGCACTTTTTGCATACGCAAACCAAACGCGACATTTTCAAATACGGTCATATGTGGGAAAAGTGCATAGCTTTGAAAGACGGTGTTAACGTGTCTCTGTTCAGCAGGAACTTTTGTAACATCTTGATTATCAAGAGTAATTGAACCTTGATCTGCGGTTTCAAAACCTGCAATCATTCTTAGTACTGTTGTTTTACCACAGCCAGAAGGACCAAGTATCGTTAAGAATTCGCCATGATTAACATCAAGGTTTAGGTTGCCAATGATTTCCTTACCATCGAAACTTTTACTGATACCAGAAAGACGAACTACTGGTTTTCCTACTGATTTTTTTACGTTCAACGTCTGTTTTTCTCCCACCTTGGTCTATAGGGATGCCTATCTTACGACCTGTCGCTATACACAATTGAGGCGCGCATCATAATCACCAAAAGAGTGAATTCAAAGCGTTTTCTTATATTGATACAGAAAAAGTTTTGTAGGTAGCAGTAAAGATTGATTACCATACAGAACTAACTAACTGTTCAATGCTTTCAAGTGGTTAATTATCAACCAAACACATAATAATGCAAGATCAGTTTAGGCTTCTGATTTTGGACTAGAGTGTATTGCAGTATAATGACAATAACTTTGTGACCCAAATACAGGCAACTTGCTTTTCCGTTGCCTAGGACATTTTATGAATAATGATATTGAAAAAGATTTCAATTTAGGCGGTAGTGTAGAGCATGCGCTCAAGGGAGATTACGAGCTAAAAGTCAACGCCGTGCTCAAAGAGGCATGGGATTGTACGATCAAGCAATTTATCTCCTTTTCTCCTTCCATCGTGATTCTTTTATTTGTGCAGCTTGCGATCTTCTATATTGCTTTAAAATTGCAACTGGGTGATCCATCACTAATCTTGGATGCGTTAGAAACACCAGAAGCTTTCACAGGCAATATTGTACAAGCTATTTTTGTGGCTAATTTTAGCTATGAGGTCGTTAGTGCACCTATTTATGCTGGCGTGAGCTTAATGGCGATGAGTCATGTCGCTGGGTTAAGAACACAGCCAAGACACATAGGTAAGGGATTACAGTTCACCATCCCAGTGATTTTAGCAACGCTATTCAGCTTATTACTGCAAGGTGTAGCAGGAATGATTTTCCCATTGCTATCAATGTATTTGAGTATTGCGTTTAGCCAATCCATCTTATTGATCTGCGAAAAACGGGTTCCACCTATGCAATCACTGCTATTATCCTTACGCGCAGTCAATAAAAAAATCGTTCCTATTGCCGTGATTTATTCCGTGATCATGCTGATGTTCGTTGCCGCCGCGCTCTTTTATGGGATAGGTTTCATTTTTGTATTACCTTTCTTCTTCCATGCTAAAGGGATTATTTATCGCAATATGTTTGGCATCAAACTAAAGATCATAGCGACTAATCAATCCGACAATAATCCAAATTCTCAGGTGTTCAATGCGTAAAATAATCTTACTTACCGCCATCTCGCTCGTGGTTGTGAGCTGCAGCGTTTATTACGTCAAGCAAACCTCAACTGAGACGACTTACAAAAGCGACATTCCATCTTTGCAAGGTGCTAGAGCTGTTGGAAAAGCGCCTGACTTCTCAGCCATCGATGATGTGAATGAGAAAAAGCATGCTTTTTTTTCTTTCTTAAAACCAGGGATAGCTTGGGAAAATTTACGTGTTTTGCGAGAGCGTGAAATATTAGAGAGGATTGCACAACATCATCTAAGCAATCAGATAGCCAAAAGTGACTATAGTGAGGCGCAAAAACTCTCTAAGCGATATGAAGTACCGATTCCTGCAGAAGGCATCACTAGCGCATGGCTAGAAAACATGCTGCATCGAGTTGACGTTTTACCCGAAGCGTTAGTCTTGACCCAGGCAGCGAATGAATCGGCTTGGGGAACCTCTCGCTTTGCAACTGAAGGAAACAACTATTTCGGTCAATGGTGTTACAGTGTAGGGTGTGGGTTGGTACCTTTGCAACGAGTGGAAGGTATGACTCACGAAGTGGCGAGTTTTGGTTCTGTTCAAGAGTCAATCCACGGTTACTTCATGAATGTTAACCGCAACTCCGCTTATCATGATTTACGAGAGATTCGTTTTCGATTAAGAAAAAATAATGCCGATTTATTGAGTGCCGACAGTGCCATGGAGATGACCAATGGCTTACTGAAATACTCAGAGCGCGGAGAAGCTTATGTGCAAGATCTTCAATCTATGATGCGTCACAATCAGCCTTTCTGGACAGAATAATAATGAAAAAAAGAACACTTACCTTATTACTGACAACGCTATGCCTTGCTAACGCATTTCCCGTTAACGCTCAAGAGTATATGTTTACATACTCCAAGTTGTTTTCAGCAATGAAAAATAACGTGAAAGAAGAGTACCCCAATGTCAAAGTCGCTTATTATTTCCTTAATGCCAATACCAAGCAGCTCTGCCCAATAGAGAAGGCTTGGATGGAAAAAGAAAAGCACTATGAAGCGTTGAAAGTCAGTAGCAACCACGAGCTACTACTTCCTTTAGACGATCATTTACGGCAAGCGAATCCGTTAGTGTTTGTCGATACTCCTCAAGATATGCGTTGTGACTTTTCGACTGTTGTCATGGCAAAAGAGCAGTTCAAAGGAGAAATATCTTACCAACAGGTCGCCATCTTATTACCTCAGATGCAAAAATTACTGGAAGAGCTCGGCGGGATGTTTGCGAGTTGGTTCACACCCGATGTTTCTGGTGTCACACTCGAATTTGCCAATAATTTGAATTCGGCCATTCAGTTGAGTAACGGCGAAACCATTAACATAGAAAATGGCAAAGCCCAAGTGGATCTCAGTCAACTGGGTGAAGGTGGATCGATGCAGTTACCACAAGAAACGGTTCGCGTGTTACCTTATCTTCCCAAAGCGAAACATTAGACATGTTGGGCTAATATCAATAGGGCTGCATTCGCAGCCCTTATTCTTTTTATCTTTGTAGGAACATCAAAGATTGGTGACATCCAACTTCAAACTAGGATCAAACTCCATCACGCTATCCTCATCTTCGAGCGCTAGGATTGGCATCTCTTCTTTATCAAAACCAATGTCGCCGCCATTAATAACGCCTGAATCACGGTTAATCGACTTAAAGTCAAACAACTTGAAATCAGCCAAATGGCTAGGCACTACATTTTGCATTGCACTAAACATGGTCTCGATGCGCCCAGGGAACTGTTTATCCCAGCCATTTAGCATTTGCTTAATGTTTTGACGTTGCATGTTTGGCTGAGAGCCACATAGATTACATGGAATAATCGGATACTCTCGCATGTTCGCATATTTGATAATGTCTTTTTCACGACAGTAGGCTAGAGGGCGAATTACCACATGTTCACCGTTATCAGACACAAGTTTAGGTGGCATTCCTTTGATCTTTCCACCATAAAACATGTTCAAAAATAGCGTTTCTAGAATGTCGTCACGGTGATGGCCTAACGCAATTTTCGTCGCACCGAGTTCTTTGGCTGTACGGTACAAAATGCCGCGGCGTAAGCGTGAACAAAGTGAGCAGGTGGTTTTCCCTTCAGGGATCTTATCTTGAACAATAGAATACGTGTCTTCTTCGACAATTTTATATTCAACGCCTAGCTGCTCTAAGTACTGCGGCAGAATGTGTTCAGGAAATCCGGGCTGTTTTTGATCAAGATTCACGGCAATAAGCTCAAAGCTAACAGGGGCACTTTTCTGAAGGCTCATTAGAATATCCAGCATGGTAAAGCTATCTTTACCGCCAGAAAGACATACCATAATACGGTCGCCATCTTCAATCATATTAAAGTCAGCAATGGCTTGACCCGTATTACGACGGATACGCTTCTGAAGTTTATTGAAATTATATTGTTGAGCTTTGGTGCGCTCTTGAATTTGCTCAGTCATCAGTGTCTGGTCTTTAATCTTTAAAACAAAATAGAGTGCGTATGATACGGATAAATAGCGCAGATGCCAGATCTAACAAGTAAGGAAGATAAAAAATCCCCCTCGTCTATGACAAGGGGGATCGATGATAGATCAGGCTATTTTAAATAGAGGTTTTAGGATCTAAAGGGCTCACGTAGCCATGCGGCTTTAATGCTAAAACATCACAGTTAATTTTATCAATGACTTGTTCTGCCGTGTTGCCAATAAATACTGCCGATAACCCTGTACGCCCCGTCGTACCAAGAATAACCATCGCCGCATTGAGCTTTTCGGCTGCTTGAGGAATGACGTCTTCAGGCAAGCCTTGTTCTACAAGTGTTTGCGATTCATCTATACCATGCTTTTGTCGCAATGCCTTCATTGCCATCAAGTGGTGACCACGAACAGCATCAGTGTAGGTCATTGGATCAAACTCGGGCAGCTCAATGGTAATATTCGCTGGCGTAATAGGGTATGAATTCACCAGATAAGGTGTCGCACCTAAACGAGTGGTGAGGCTTTTTAGTTGTTCAACCATGCAATCATTTAAATCAATATGAGCCGGATTTTCTGACCCCACATGTACCGAAGCGATTATATTCGCATTCTGTGGCCAATCTGAATTTTTAACCAATAGCACTGGAGTTGGGCATTTACGTAATAAGTGCCAATCTGTCGGTGTAAAAATAACGGATTCCAGGACATCATGCTTGCGCGTCCCTTTGATCAGAATGTCATGTTCTCCGTAAAATATCTCAGCAATAATCGCTTCATAAGGGCGGTTATGCCACACCACTTTTACTTCAAATTGGATCGAACTATCAATATACGGTTCAGCTACTTTCCTCATCCATTGCTCGCGCTGATGGATAACACCACGTCGCATAGCATCACGTTCATCAACAGAGAGCATCGACGTCATGTCATAAGAGAAATCATAAATAGATAGAAAAAATGTAATGTGGCTAGAAGACGTGCTTTGCTGCGCTAACTGTATGGCTCTGGCAAGGGCGGGTTGTTCATCGTGGTTGATGTCAGCAACTACCAGAATCTTGCTATAAATACTCATATCGACTCCTTAATTATGGAGGAGGGCGTTAGAGTTACTTTAGCTCATAACCAGCGAGAATTTTAGAAAAAAAGAGAGTTTTTAACAGAAGTATGACGTAGCTCATTTAAGAGCTACCTCATTGAAGTTACTTAGTTTCTTTAGATACGCCTGCCAGTTCCATCAGTTGGTCATGGTCAAGGATTGTGATGTATTTGCCTTTAACGCTAAGGATTTCAGACTTCTGAAAACGGCCGAGTAGACGACTGATCGTTTCAACAGTGAGACCAAGGTAGTTACCGATATCACCACGAGTCATTGTCAGACGAAACTCTCTAGGGCTAAAGCCGCGCTGAGAGAAACGAGTCGACAAGTTATAAAGAAAAGCCGCTAATCTTTCTTCTGCATTCTTTTTAGATAGCAGAAGAATCATCTCTTGGTCGCCCTTAATTTCATTACTCATCAAGCGCATAATTTGCTGACGTAACTTAGGCATTTTACCCGAAAGATCATCAAGAATTTCGTAGGGTATTTCGCATACCATTGATGTTTCTAGAGCCTGAGCAAAGCTAGGATGAGAATCATCAGTGATCGCGTCAAAACCAACTAAATCACCCGCTAAATGAAACGCAGTGATTTGTTCATCACCTTGCTCAGTAATGGTATAACTTTTAATTGTACCTGAGCGAATAGCGTAGAGAGACTTAAGGTCGTCACCAGCTTTAAATAGCTCTTGGCCCTTTTGGATAGGTTTTTTACGCTCAATAATTTGATCAAGTTGATCAAGTTCAGATTCATTGAGAGTAAAAGGAATACAAAGCTGGCTAATGCTGCAATCTTGACAGTGAATTGCACAACCACCAGATTGAATGCGCTTTGCCGCTGGCTTATCAGAAATCATAACAACCTTTCACTTTTTGATGTACATCAATATTTTAGCACCCATTACCCCTAAAGGATAGCGAAAAAAGATGCCATAAATCAGACAGCTACCACGTAGATGATAAAATACTCACTGCTCCATAACCCGTGTATAGACCATAGAGTATGATAAAAATCGCAGCAAAATGACGAAATATGAGTGATTGTTGAATGTTCTTCAAACGGGTCGCGCCATAACCAACAAGAAGCATCGCAGGTAAGGTTCCCAGACCAAAAGAGGCCATAACCAATGCCCCTGACAGTGCACTACCGGACACCACAGACCAAGTCAGTACCGAGTAAACTAGCCCACAAGGTAACCACCCCCAGATAAACCCAAAAGGGAGAGCGAACCACGTTTTCCTAAGCGGGAGCAATGATTGCCCAAAAGGCGAAATAAAACTCCAGATTTTTTGCCCAACCTTCTCCAGCTTCAACAGCCCAAACCACCAACGCCCAACATACAATCCAAGTACAATCATTAGGCCTGCCGCAATGAGCCGCAACCAAATCAACGCATGATTAAGTGTAGAAAATTCGGATAGCGAGGCGGCGAGGCCTCCTAATAAACCGCCAAACAGCATATAGCTGGCAATACGCCCAAGGTTGTAAAAAACAAGCAGTATTGGGAGTCGATCACTGCGTTTTTCACCTAAGGTCAAAAGAGAAGCAATCCCGCCACACATTCCCATACAGTGGCCAGCTCCAAGTAAACCGATAAAGAAAGCACCAATCCAATCTGCGGTCATTTTTTCTCTTCTTTTGATGAGGTAAGTTCATCTTCATCAAACAAAATATTGTGTCCTTGGCGTTCTAAATCTTCAAACTGTTCGCTTTTTACTGCCCATAAAAAGATGATGACGGCGATCGTAACCAAAACGATCGCTATGGGGATCAATATATAAATACTTTCCATCTACTTATCCCTATTTTTGAGTAGTCGAAGAGAATTAGATACCACAATAATCGAACTCGCCGACATGCCCACAACGGCAATGTAAGGAGCAACCAGCCCCGCAACGGCGAGTGGCAAAACAATAATATTGTATCCAAGTGACCACGCTAAATTTTCCCGAATGATTTTGCGAGCTTTTAACGCTAAGCTTCTGGCTTCCAATAATCTGTCGAGTTTATCACCAAGTAAAACCATATCAGCGGATGCTTTTGCGACATCGGTTCCACCACCCATAGCGACTGATAAGTGTGCACCAGCAAGCGTTGGCGCATCATTAATGCCATCACCAATCATCATGGTGATATCATCATCTGGTAACGACTTTAAGTAACTCAGTTTATCTTCTGGTTTGGCATTCGATACGACAATATCGATGTCCATTTCGGCGGCCACACTTTGTGCATTAAGTTGAGAGTCACCCGTTAATAGCGTGATCTTAATTCCTTCATGATGGAAACGATCGATAAATTGTTTCGCTTCACTACGGATAGGATCGCGGTACGTGAAGGTCGCAATGTGTTGCCCGTTGAGCGACAGATAAATACGATTTGCTCGATCATCACTGATGTCGTTCAAAACAAATTCGGCGCTGCCGATACGAACATCGCCGCCTAAATATTTACCTTGAATACCAGACCCAATCATATTCTGCACATGCTCAACACGAAACTCGTCATTACGATATTGCGCAAACGCTCTGGCAATGGGGTGATTGGCATGATGCTCCAAAGCAGCGGCTAGCGCCAAACAATGGTTTTCGTCTATATCACCATGCAACTCAACGTCACTAATTTCGATATCACCACGGGTCAACGTTCCCGTTTTATCAATAATCAAATGGTTAACTTTGCAAAGTGTTTCAAAGACATGGTTTTTTCTCAATAAAATACCAAAGTCACCCATTCGTGATGTAGCGCAAGTGATGGCTGTGGGGGTGGCAAGAGAAAGCGCGCACGGGCAGGTTGCCACCAAGACCGCTAACATGATCCAAAATGCATCTTCAGGTTTTGTCTGGTGCCAATAAAACCAAGTGGCTGCTGCAATAATCAAAATTACAGCCACAAAATATCTCGCGACAATATCAGCAATTTCTGCAATCTTAGGCTTAGACATTTGAGCTTCATCTTGCAGTCTAACAATATTGGAAATAACGGAATCCGCTTTAGATGCAGTGACTTCCAACTCGAAAGACTCATCGCCATTTAATGTACCAGCAAAAACAGCATCACCGACTGTTTTGACAACTGGTACTGATTCACCGGTCAACATTGATTCATTAATATGAATACGCCCATTCAACACTCGACCATCAGCAGGGACGTGTTCTCCAGGCAACACGCGAATTCGATCACCAAGAGCTAGAGTTTTTACAGGTACTTGACGGCCATCCAACGTAGTTGCAACCGCAGGGATCAATTTCAGTAAATTGCCGCTAGCCGCCGCGGCTTTTCTACGCGCCCGCATCTCTAAAAATCGTCCAACCAGTAAGAAAAAGGTAAACATTGAAATGGATTCAAAAAAGACTTCGCCTTGTTCAGTCACTGTCGCTATCAGACTAGCAACATACGCAAAAATAAGAGCGATAGAAACAGGGACATCCATACCTAATGTTCTGCCTCTAATGCTTCGCCAAGCATTGAGGTAAAAGGGAAGGGCAGAGTATAAAAGTACGGGGGTTGCAAAGATCAAGCTAACCCAACGAAAATAATTGCGAAACTCAGAATCAAGATCACCGAAGACCTCAAGATAGAGCGCCACAGCAAGCATCATCACTTGCATGGTGGCTAGACCTGCAATACCCAAGCGATAAAGATATTGCTTCATTGATTGATGGTAGGCTGCCTCATGTGCATCTGCTTCAAAAGGGGCAGCCTTATAACCTAATTTATGAATAGTGGAGAGTAATTCACTGAGTCGTGTTTGTGTCTTATCCCAACTGAGTAAAGCACGGTTGGTAGTGGTATTGACCCTTATCGAAATTACCCCATTTTTATGAGAGAGTTGTTTTTCAATTAACCAAGCACAAGCCGCACAGGAAACACCTTCTAACGATAACGTTACTTCGGACGTTTCGTTGTCGTTACGAACGAACTCTGCTTGTACATCATCATTATCATAATGAATGAGTGCTTTGAGCTGCTCTGGCACAAGCTCCACTTTATCTGCAGTGGTCGTTCGGTATTGGTAATAAGATACTAGGCCACTCTCTACAATGGTTTTAGCCACGGTTTCACAACCGGGACAACACATATCTCTGCTTTCACCTAGAATATCAACTTTATAATCCGTGTTGGCTGGTACATCTTCACCACAGTGGTAACACGCTTTGCACATAGTTTAATTCATTAATTGAGTAGAAGTTGGCATTGGAAACGTTACTCGACCTTGGATTAACCACTCCTCATTGTGAGGAGTGAGTTCGATGAACCAAGGGCCTTGTAACGGGGCAGGCAGGGTAATGCGATATATACCTTGTGCATCCGATGCGACAAGTTGTGTGAAATCACGGTCTGGCAGTGTCCGATGAGCAAACATCATTTTAATCGCGGGGTAGTGTTCAAGCTCACCTTTATTAAATTTGAAGATAATATCATTACCTTCAGAGTAGACTTCCGAGCTGAGCTTTAATGCTTTTGCTTCGTTAATTTTTGATAGGTCAATATTAATGCCTTTGCCTTTTTTGTAGTAATCCTCTGTCACCAATGACACTGAATTCTGAGAAAAGACGATAACCGTTGCAATCGTCCATATCACCACAGTTAACGGTAAGATGATCAGAAACCACGGCCAGAATTGTTTATACCAAGGAGTTACCATAAAAAAGTTCTCAACAACAAAATAAAGAAGGCTTATTAAAAAGAGAAGAAAGACAGCCCTAATAAAGAGCTGCCTTTGTTGTGCAATTAGTTCTCTGTATTGCTTAAACTCCACACGTAAGCAGCAACCAGTTGAACTTTATCTTCACCGAGAATGTCATTCCAAGAAGGCATAACACCTGATCGGCCATGCATGACCGTTTGAGTAACATCGGCTCTTGAGTCACCAAATAACCAATCGTTATCAGTAAGATCAGGTGCTCCAAACGCAGGGTTACCTTTACCATCCGTACCATGACAAGCGGCGCAAACGACGAAGCGAGCTTTACCTGCTTCCGCTTCTCGAACGTTCACAGAACGCCCAGAAAGGCTTAGGGTATAACTCACCACTTCCTTCACACCTTGCTCACCGAGGACATCTTTCCAAGCTGGCATTTGTCCAATACGACCATGTCGGATAGTGGTCACAATCGCTTCTGGTTCACCACCATATAACCAAGCATTATCGGTTAGATTCGGAAAGCCTTTTTGACCACGAGCGTCAGAACCATGACACTGAGAGCAGTTTTGTAAGAATAAACGCTGACCAACCTTCAATGCATCAGAATCTGCTGCAATTTCAGGAATAGGGCGTAAATCCGAACCGCCGCCAGTATAAGCTAAGCGTTTAAATGCTTCACCAAAGTAGGTGTTTGCGTCATCTAACTCTTTTGCATACTGTACTAACACTTTATTGTTTTGCGCATTTGCAATCGAGGCTTTGGACTCATCAAGAGAGCGAATGGTTTGATCTGAACTTTGCCAACCAAGTACACCTTTAAAACTACCTAACCCAGGATAGAGGGTCAGATAGATAGCGGCAAAAATAAACGTACTAATAAAAAGATAGGTCCACCATTTAGGCAGAGGGTTGTTGAGCTCACGAATACCATCGTATTCATGGCCCATATCCGAGCCTTCTTCCACTCCCATTTTGTCTTTTAAACACCAAACGAGCAGAATCGCACAGCCCAGCAAAGTTCCCACCGTAATGATTATGACCCATAGACTCCAAAATGTCGTCATTGTTTAGTCACTCCTTGTTCCTTAGAGGATTTGGGCTGTTCATCGGCAAAAATGAGGTTAGCCGCTTCATCGAAACGAGCTTTACGGTTTTTGCCATAGGCCCACCACACTACGCCTATAAAACAGACGAACAGCACTATGGTCCAAATACTGTGAATAGTACCGATATCCATAACTACCCCTTACTTCATTGCGTGACCAAGAGATTGAAGATAAGAAATGATTGCATCCATTTCTGATTTCCCTTCGACATCTTTTGCTGCATTCGCGATTTGTTCATCGGTATACGGCACACCAAACTGATTACGGAATAATTCAAGTTTGCTTTGCGTAAGCTTGCCGTCCAACACATTTTTTGCTAGCCAAGGAAAACCGGGCATGTTTGATTCAGGAACCAGTTCGCGAGGATTAGTCAAGTGAACTCGATGCCATTCATCAGAATAACGACCACCAACACGAGCCAAATCAGGCCCAGTCCGCTTCGAACCCCACACAAATGGATGCTCCCAAACACTTTCACCAGCCACCGAATAATGACCATAACGCTCCGTTTCGGAACGGAATGGGCGAATCATTTGGCTATGGCAAACGTTACAACCTTCGCGAATATAGATATCACGGCCTTCAAGTTGCAGCGCAGTGTAGGGCTTAAGATTTTCAACAGGCTCAGTAGTTTGCTTTTGGAAAATCAATGGCGTGATTTCAACCAAGGCTCCCCAACTGATGGCAAAAATAATGAAAATAGCCAGTAAACCGACATTACGTTCGATGATTTCATGGCGATTATTAGAACTCATTCTTTCATCTCCTTATGCCGGTTGAGGAATAGCTTTTAAGCTATTATCTGGTGCAAAAACCGTTTTATACGTGTTGTAAGCCATCAGGAACATACCTGCTAAGAAGATAAATCCACCAATGAATCGAACGGTATAGAATGGGTAAGAGGCTTGGACAGACTCAACAAAACTGTACGTTAACGTACCGTCAGAGTTAACAGCACGCCACATCAAGCCCTGCATAACACCTGAAATCCACATCGCAACGATGTAGAGCACCGTACCAATAGTCGCTAACCAGAAGTGAGCATTGATCAAACTAACAGAGTACATACGCTCTTGGTTAAATAGGCGAGGGATTAAATGGTATACCGAACCAATCGACACCATTGCCACCCAACCTAGAGCTCCAGAATGCACGTGACCAATAGTCCAGTCGGTGTAGTGTGACAGTGCATTAACTGTCTTAATCGACATCATTGGTCCTTCAAACGTAGACATTCCGTAGAATGACAATGAAACGATGAGGAATCGTAAGATTGGGTCATAGCGCAGTTTATGCCAAGCACCAGATAACGTCATGATCCCGTTGATCATCCCGCCCCATGAAGGAGCAAACAACACCAACGACATCACCATGCCAAGTGACTGAGTCCAGTCAGGCAGAGCAGTGTAGTGTAAATGGTGCGGACCAGCCCAAATGTAAAGAGAGATCAAAGCCCAAAAGTGAACAATCGATAAACGGTATGAATAAACAGGGCGTTCAGCTTGTTTTGGTACAAAGTAATACATCATACCAAGGAAGCCGGCAGTAAGCAGGAAACCCACCGCATTATGACCGTACCACCACTGAACCATAGCATCCACCGCCCCAGCGTAAACTGAATACGATTTACCCATAGAAACAGGGATTGCCATGCTATTTACAATATGTAATACAGCAACAGTAAGGATAAAAGCTCCGAAGAACCAGTTTGCCACATAGATATGTGCCGTCTTACGCTTGACGAGTGTTCCAAAAAACACTATCGCATAAGATACCCATACAAGAGCAATGGCGATATCAATTGGCCATTCTAATTCCGCGTATTCTTTACCGGAGGTATAACCCAAAGGTAAAGTTATTGCTGCAGATAAAATAATGGCTTGCCATCCCCAAAAGGTGAAGGGCACAAGAGGACCACCAAATAGACGAGTTTGACAAGTACGCTGAACAACATAATAAGATGTTGCAAAGAGGGCACTTGTACCAAACGCAAAAATAACCGCATTAGTATGCAGAGGACGTAAGCGACTGTACGTCAACCACGGCGTATCAAAGTTTAGCTGTGGCCAAACTAATTGAGCGGCAATCAAAACACCTACAGCCATACCAACAATACCCCAGAGAATAGTCACTAAGGTAAATTGCCGAACAACTGTATAGTTGTAGTTTTGTTCAAGCTGCTTTTCTTGGCTCATTTGCATGCTTCCAATTTCTAATTAACTACACTTTACTTCCAACACGACACATGTCGTAATGCCCCCCAAATCCACAATAGAAATACTGCTTTATCAGAACGTTACTATCTATTGCTGACTTTAAAAAAAAGTGGCATTTTCAACCGTCAACTATACTGCAATTAACAATTCAATGACAGAGTAGTAACCTTACAGTTGTTCAGGATTTGGCCTTTTATTTCAAAACTTTGAAGTTTGTTACACGAGGAAGGAAGCATCATGGCTTCAGAAAAGCTTACAAAACACAGGTTTGCTCAAATACTAATCACATCACTCATTCTTTTGGTCGCTTTTTTCTGGAGGACTTTTTCTTATCAAAACGTCGACATGACGAGCTGCACTCCAACGCCAAATTGTTCTGTATTTGTAAATGAACAGGAAATTATAGTGATTAAAGATGATAAAAACCCAAATCAATACATAATTGGGCCACGAATTCCTGAACTAGAAATACATACAAATGGAACACTTATTCAACATTCCGACCACTGGATAATCCAACCAAATTCACCCAATAAACCTATAACTTTCAAGATAATTGGAAAAAGATCCTCGATATAAACTCTTACAAAAATAAAACATGAACCCAATCTGGTTCTTGGATTGATCAGCATAAATAATAACTAGAATGAAATCTTCGATTATCAGACTAGTTATTAGGTATTTTATGGTAAATACTGATTATGTTTAATATCATGAGGATAGATAGAAAAGAGGAAAGAAATATTCGTACACTAAAATATGATCATTTGCAATTTAACATAATATACATAATGCGCACTGTAATGCCGCTTCTTTAGGCGTGCTAATCGCTAACGCCAATGCTCCGCAACCCATTGATATTGTTCTTAATCCTAGCCCGTTATACTTTTTTGTTATGTTCGCCCAAGCTTGTTTCGCTTCGTACGTTTTTGCTTTATCTGCCGCTAAATATACCAATACAGTTTCTTTCTCTGCTCCAATTTCATTTGCAATAAAAATTGCTTCTGATTCAGTGAGATAGCGAATTCCTTTCCTTACGTTGCTTAGCTTTTGAGGTGATAAGTTCAAATCATGCGCTATTTGCTTATCTTGTATGTATCTTTTAGCGTCTTTATAGGCGTCTAGCAGCTCGTTGGCATACATTTTCAATCACTCCTGCTGTCTGTTTATTTCTCAATTCTAGCTTACTAATACTGTTTTTTGCATATTTACAATCCTGCTTTATGGAAACTACACTATCCAAAATTCGATATTAGGCTGCTCTGGTCGCTCCCTAAGCTTCTGGGGTGGCCGCTCAAACAACTTTAGGGGGTTGTCATGCAAACACTCAATTTAGAAAACGCTGTTATTCTCGATACCGAAACCACGGGCCTAGACTCTGACGCTCGTATCTGTGAAGTTTCAATCATTGATGCTCAAACTGGCATTAAGCTTTATAGCAGTCTTGTTAATCCTTTATGTCTAATCTCTCCTGAAGTTACTGCAATCCACGGCATTACTAGCGATATGGTTATTGATATGCCTGCCTTTGATAAGGTCTGGAACGACATCAAAGGTTACCTATCTGACTCTGCTGTCTACGTTTACAACCTTGATTTTGACTATCGCATGTTTGCTCAGTCTCTACGCCCATTTGACTATCCAGTTGCTAACCTCGTTCACTTTTTCGGCGGTGGTGTTTGCGCTATGCGTTGGTATGCTCAGTTTTGGGGGCATCCTGACACTGTTAACGGTGGTTACCGCTGGCAATCTCTTACCAACGCTTGCAAGCAACAAGGTGTTGACGTTTCAGACCTTAGCGCTCACCGCGCCTTAGCTGACTGCGAAATGACACGCCGCCTTATTCATGCAGTTAACGCAAAAATCGAGGCTCGTTAATGATGGCTGCTGAAAAAATCTACTACGACTTAATGCCTGACCACTCCGTATCTGTCTACATTTCCGGCGAATGGGATTATTTCAGCTCTTACACTGGCCTCGTTAACTACCTCAACACTCAAGGCTTGTATTACAAGCTGGTTGATATCACCAACACCACACTGACCGAGCGTCTGGCTATCATGGGGATTGAATCATGAAATTCGCCTGTATGGACTGTGGTACTAACTACGAATCTCCGGTT